>JAIRLL010000014.1 GCA_031259505.1 Tannerella sp. | reverse complement strand
CCGGGCGTAGACGTTGTCCGATGCCAGCGCGACGGTTACTTTCTCCGCCTTTTTGGTCGCCGGGTCGAGTTTGTAGATGTATCCTCCGTTTTCGAAAACGATGAGTTTACCATTCGTGCTGGGGAATTTTACATCGTATTCGCCGAACTGCGTGACCTTACCCGTTTCCCGTGTCCGGGTGTTATAGACGAACACGTTCATCGTCCGGTCGCGGTCGGAAAGGAAATAAATCTCGTCGCCCACCCACATCGGGAAGATGTCCTGCGCATCATTTTTCGTGATGTTGTCGACCGATTTCTTCTCCGTGTCGTAAATCCAGATATCGTCCGCCATTCCGCCCCTGTAATATTTCCACGTCCGGAATTCGCGCATCACGCGATTGTAGGCAAGCCGTTTCCCGTCGGGCGAATAGCTGCAGAAGCCGCCCTCGGGCAGCGGGATGGGTTCCGAGAGACCGCCTTCCCGGTCGACCGTAAGCAGTTTGCCGCTGAAACTGCTGCTGATGCGGTTGCGGTAGACGATGCGCTGCCCGTCGGTCGTCCACGTCATGACGATGTTGTTCGGCCCCATGCGATCGCCGAGGTCGTCACGTGCGTTCGTAGCCGTATACGTCAGACGCAACGGTTCGCCGCCTTCCGAAGGGATGGTGTAGACTTCCGTATTGCCGTCATACTGTCCGGTGAAGGCGATGGTTCGGCCGTCGGGCGAGAAGCGGGGAAACATTTCGTATCCCACGTGTGAAGTGAGCCGCACCGCCTCGCCGCCCGAAATGGGCACCCTGTACAGGTCGCCCGCATAAGTAAACACGATTTCGCTGCCGTTCGTCGCAGGAAAACGCAGCAATCTTGCCTCGTCCGCCGCACAAAGCATTTTAGCGGACAAGACCATGATAAACAATGAAAACAGAATCTTTTTATTCATAACTTAAACATAAAAAAAAATAATCATTCAATAGAGAATGCAGTACTGCGGAGATTACGAAAATCGACAGCGCCGCATCACCGGGCAAATATAGAATATTCCGTTAAGAAAACATATTTTTTATCGTATAAATTTTCTATCTTTGCTGCGACAATTATGATACAACGGATTTTAATTAACGTATGAATCTTCTTGAAGCACTTGGCAAACTGTATGCCGACTATACCGGATTGCCGCCGGCGACCATTGTGGAATTGCCCTCGTCGGGTTCGCACAGGCGCTATTTCCGTCTGGCAGGGGAGAAGAAAAACATGATCGGCGTCAGCGGGACTTCGGTGAAGGAAAACAGCGCTTTCATGTATATGGCAGCCCATTTCCGGAGCAAAGGACTGCCTGTCCCGGAAGTATACTGCCTTTCGGCCGACCGTCTGTTTTACCTGCAGGAAGACTTGGGCGACATGCTGCTTTTTCATGCCATCGAAAAAGGTCGCTGGAGTTGCGTCTTCGACGAGGACGAACGCCTCCTGTTGCGCAAAACCATCACCATGCTGCCGCGCATACAGGTCGTGGGGGCGGAAGGATTCGATTTTGCGCAGTGCTATCCGCAGCCGGCATTCGACAGCCGTTCGATTCTCTGGGATCTGAATTATTTCAAATACTGCTTTCTGAAAGCGACGGGCATGGACTTTCAGGAAAACCGGCTCGAAGACGATTTTGGGCGGATGTGCGAAACGCTGCTCGAAGATGAGACGTCGACGTTTCTCTATCGCGATTTCCAGTCGCGCAACGTCATCATCCGCGACGGCGAACCGTACTTTATCGATTTTCAGGGTGGCCGGCGCGGCCCGGTCTATTACGACGTGGCCTCGTTCCTCTGGCAGGCAAAAGCCAGTTATCCTCCGGCGCTTCGCGAATCGCTGCTAAACGACTACATCGGCGCCCTGCAGCAATACATGCCGGTCGACGGGACAAATTTCAGGCGACGACTTCGACACTTTGTCCTTTTCCGCACATTGCAGGTGCTCGGAGCGTACGGCTTCCGGGGATATTTTGAAAAAAAACCGCATTTCATCCAAAGCATCCCTTACGCGCTCGACAACCTGCGCGAACTGCTGGCGGAAGATTATCCGGAATATCCGTACCTGAGCGATGTCCTGCGACGACTGACGGAACTGAAACAGTTTTCCGACGAACGCAAGAAACGCATGTTGACGGTCAAAATCGTCAGTTTTGCATACAAAAAAGGCATTCCCAACGACCCGAGCGGCAATGGCGGAGGATTCGTTTTCGACTGCCGCGCCATCAACAATCCGGGAAAATATGAACGCTACAACGCTTTTACGGGACTGGACGAGCCTGTCGTCCGTTTTTTGGAAGACGACGGAGAGATTGTCGTCTTTCTGAAGCATGTTTATACGCTGGTGGAAGCCTCGGTCAAACGCTATATCGAACGGGGATTTACTCATTTGATGATCTGCTTCGGCTGTACGGGCGGACAGCACCGTTCGGTCTACTGCGCGCAGCAGCTTGCGGAACATCTCCATGCACGCTACGACGTAAAAATAAACCTGATTCACAGGGAACAGAACACAGAATACGATTTTGAACCCGCTTCGCGCGCACATACAGAATAAAAGAAATTTGATCATGAAAGCAATGATTCTTGCGGCAGGCTTCGGAAGCCGCCTTAAACCCGTTACCGACAATATGCCCAAAGCGCTTGTTCCAGTCGGTGGGCAACCCATGCTCGAACACGCCATACTCCGCCTGAAAGCGGCGGGGTTTTCGCATATCGTCGTCAATATCCATCACTTCGGGCAGCAAATCGTGGACTTTCTTGCCGCAAACAACGATTTCGGCCTGAGAATCGATATTTCGGACGAAAGCGACTATCTGTTCGATACCGGCGGAGGCATCAAGCGCGCAGGCGCTTTTCTGGATGGCGCGGAGCCGTTTCTTGTATACAATGTAGACGTTTTTTCCAACGTCAACCTGAAAGCGTTTTACAGCACGCACAATGCATCCGACACGCTTGCCACGCTGCTGGTCAGCCGTCGCCCGTCGTCGCGCCAACTGCTGTTCGACAGCGCCAACCGCCTCTGCGGCTGGCGCAACAGGGATACGGGCGCCGTGAAGTCGTTTTATCCCGGA
>JAIRLL010000010.1 GCA_031259505.1 Tannerella sp. | reverse complement strand
TGGACAACCCATTCGCATCATCATCCGAAAGACGATCAGACTTCGAGCAACCAAACATGGCCGCTAAAGCCAACAATAAACAAACATTCTGTTTCATTTCTACTAACATTTTTAATGATTAATAATAATAATTTGACTGATATCTGTTTTTAATTCTGTTTGAGAACCCACTATACAAACGCGCTGAAAGAACAAAAGCTGCTCATTAAACGATCGTTTAATGAGCAGCTTTTCGGGGCGGTCCGGAGCCTCTCCGGGAAAGCCTTTTCCTGTACTCGAAGCCTCTCCGGAAACGCCCGCCGGCAGGGAGATACGGGCGACTTTGAAAAATAATCGCCGTAAAGTTTGCACGGTGTAAATAAAAGGTTTATTTTCGTGCTCATTAAACGATCGTTTAATGAGCAGCGCTGTTTTCAGTCATTTTCTCTTACAACCGATTCCCATTTCATATCTGTAACAGAGGCGTACGTGTGAGGATAAGCATTGAAAAGGTGGAAACAGACGACGTACATGAGATCTGACAAAATATCAATCCGCAAAAAGCCCGTGAAAGCAGGAATACCGGGCGGATCTCTAAAGATCGCCTGCAAATCGCGTTCCGGACAAACAAAACGGCCGGCTGCGCCTTTGCAAATTATCAGGGAACAATCCGATAAGCTAAATTTGAAGAAACGAAGGCTAAAGGCGGCATATGACTTGGAGTATCTCAAAGATTTGATTATTTAATTTTCGTGCGTTCGCCCTGTCGTAACAGTGTCAAGATTTTGCCGGTATCGGAAAAGTGTTGTATATTTGCAAAAAGACGCACCCGTTTATTTGCCTGTCGAAATCGACTTCAAAAGGAAAAATTCGATTGCGGAAGTGGAAAGGATTGTAATCTCATACGCCATCCCTTCAACAGGACTTTACGGTAGAAAATTAGTTTGACTTATAATAAAAACATCTCAAATGAAACGATTGATTTTGATGTTCTCTGTTATATTGTTGAGTCTTGCGGGTGGGTGTACCGGCGCTTCCGGCGATACTGACTGGCCTGAAATCACCCGCGAAGCCTGTCCATGGACCCGCTGGTGGTGGATGGGCAGCGCCGTCGATTCCGCCAACCTAAGGTACAATCTGGAGGCATTGAGCCGCGCAGGCATCGGCGGCGTAGAAATTACGCCCATCTATGGAGTGAAAGGCAGGGAAGCGCATTATATTGATTACCTGTCGCCGGAATGGATGCAAATGCTGGCATTTACCGAAACGGAAGCCGAACGGCTGAATATGTCCGTCGATATGAATAACGGCACTGGCTGGCCCTTCGGTGGGCCGGAAGTAGACATCGAAGACGCCGCTACTAAAGCCATTTTTAAGGATAATCAACTGGAAATCGGGAAAACCGGACAAAAGGTAAAACGCGCCGCTCCCGGCGGACAGGGTTACGTCTTCGACCACTTCAATAAAGAGGCCGTCGAACGCTATCTTGCCAGATTCGACACCGCCTTTGCCGCAAACGACGTTCCTTTCCCGAACAGTTTTTTCAACGATTCATACGAAGTGTACGGCGCCGACTGGACGCTTTCCCTGCCGGACGAATTTGAACGGCGACGCGGATACCGGCTGCAAGATTATTATCCCGAACTGCTCGCCAACGGAAAGACCGACGCCTCGGCGCGGGTAATTGCCGATTATCGCGAAACCGTTGCGGAACTGTTGCTGGATAATTTCACGCAGGTCTGGACGGACTGGGCGCACAGTCATGGCGCCACGACCCGCAATCAGGCGCACGGCTCGCCCGCCAATCTCCTGGATTTATATGCCTCTGTGGATATTCCCGAATGTGAGTCGTTCGGAATAACGGATTTCGATATCCCCGGACTGCGTCGCGATTCCATCCGCAAAACGAACGACGGCGACCCCACCGTACTGAAATACGCTTCTTCGGCGGCGCATATCGCAGGAAAGCGATATACTTCTGCCGAGACTTTCACCTGGCTGACCGAACATTTCCGCACTTCGCTCTCGCAGTGCAAGCTCGAAATCGACCTGATGTTTGCTTCGGGCGTCAATCACGTCTTCTTTCACGGAACAGCTTACTCGCCGAAAGAAGCAGCTTGGCCCGGATGGAAATTCTACGCATCCGTTGATATGTCGCCGACAAACAGCATCTGGCGTGATGCGCCCGCCTTTTTCGAATACATTACCCGCATACAGTCGTTTTTACAAAGCGGACAACCGGACAGCGATTTCCTGCTTTATCTGCCCATTTATGATATGTGGCACGAGTTGCGCGGCAATTATTACATTTCGTTCGCCATTCACGGTATGCGAGAACGGATACCGGAATTTTGCAGGGCGGTGGACAGCATTATGGCTTGCGGCTTCGACGTCGATTATATTTCCGATCGGTTCATAAAAACCTGTACGGTAGAGAACGGCAGGATAAAAACCGTAGGCGGCAGCGTTTACAAAGCTTTAGTTCTTCCCTCCGTCAAAAGAATACCGGTCGAAACGCTCGCTAAAATCCAGTCGCTGGTACGGCAAGGTGCAACCGTTGTCTTTTCCGGACAATATCCCGAAGACGTTCCCGGATTATTCCGTTTGGAAGAAAGAAGAAAAGTATTTGCGGAAATACTCAAACAGTTACGTCCTGAGCCTTCCGCTGTTACTCGCGTGAAAACTCTACAACAACCCGAATCCTTCATTACCGTTTTTGGAGGCAACATGATACGCCGTAAACATGACGCCGGCCATATCTATTTCTTTACCATGCTGAAAAATAATCCGGTAAACGACTGGGTAGCCTTGGGAGTAAAAGCGCAGAGCGCCCTATTCTTCGATCCGATGACGGGGGAAAAGGGCAAAGCAAAATTAAGAAACAGTAGCGGGATTACTGAAGTGTATATGCAGCTTCAACCCGGACAATCCATTATTCTGAAAACCTTCTCCGATAAAAATGTGCAAACCGGCGATTGGACTTATTACCGGCCCACCGGTAAACAATGGGAATTAAACGAAATTTGGACGATGCAATTCATCGAAAGCGAGCCGGCAATCAATGAAACATTCCAACTCCCAACTTTAGTTTCATGGACGGATATGGACAACGATACCCTGAAAAAGAATGCAGGAACTGCCGTGTATAAAACAAGATTCAGATTCACAAAAGGAAAAGACCGGGAGTATCGCCTTTCTTTGGGCGATGTGCGGGAAAGCGCCATTGTAAAGATTAACGGCGAAAAAGCCGGCGTACTTTTTTCCGTTCCCTTTGAAGTCAATATCGGACAATGGCTGAAGAACGGGGAAAATACGATTGAAATAGAAGTGACCAATCTTCCTGCCAACCGGATTGCCGACTATGACCGCCGGGGTGTGGAATGGCGTATTTTTCATGATATAAACATTGTGAGCGTCAATTACAAACCTGCATTTTATGGAGAAATGGAAGCCGTTCCGTCAGGATTATTGGGTACTGTTTCCATTGCCGAACTGGAACCCATATTTAGCTTAAATCCTTCTTTTTTAAAGTGCGCCGGCGATACGGAAAACTGTTCTTTAAAACACCGGCTGAAATACAAAGGATCATTAAATCCTACCTGATAAGCGATTTCTGAGACATGTAATTCGGTTGTCCTTAGCAGTTCGGCGGCTTTCTTCAGGCGTATCACGCGAACATATTCGTTGGGCGAGTATCCGGTAATTCCTTTTACCTTTTTATAAAACATGGTTCTACCCATATTGACGGCTTGAGCAAATGAATCCGTGCTAAAATCCGGATTATTGAGATTCTTTTCAATTAAGGCATGCATCTTTTCAATGAAAATTTTGTCTTTTTCTGTGGTCGAGATAGTTATCAAACCAATTCCCTGCTCTTGGGAAAATTTATTCCGTAACTTTTCACACTGCTCGATGAGTTTCACGATGCGCGCCATCAGGTATCGGACGCTGAACGGCTTGGTTATATACGAATCGGCGCCCGCCTGTATTCCTTCCAGCCGATGGACTTCTGACGAATGGGCTGTCAGTAGGATGATGGGGATATGGCTAGTGAGGAAATCGTTTTTCAGCCGGCGGGTAAGTTCGAAGCCATCCACCCTTCCGGGCATCATTACGTCGCAGACAATCAGTGCCGGTTGTTCGTTCACTGCTTTCTCGAGTCCCTCCGTTCCGTTTTCGGCGGTCGAGACGCTGAAAAAATCTTTCAACTGATCGAACAGAAATTCGCGTACTTCGCCGTCGTCTTCAATCACAAGAATCCGGTAGTTGTGGAGAGGACAGTTGAGCTGTATGTCCGGCATGGCATCTTTTCCGGCTTTTTCAGTGACGGCATCGACGGATTTGGGAGCGGGGAGTTGCAGCGTTTCGACGATTTCGGTCCGGTCGTAGTTTTCGTCCGCTAAGGGCAGTAATACGCTGAAGCATGCTCCGCCCGATTCCGAATCGGCATATTCGATTTTTCCCTTATGTACGGTGGCAAGTTCGGCCGCCAGATGCAGTCCGATGCCCGTCCCGCCCGCCGTGCTGTCGAACTGGGCGAAGCGAACAAACAGTGCTCCCCGCTTTTCTTTCGGTACGCCTGCGCCGCTGTCCGACACGCTCAGTCTCAGCCGGTCGTCCGTTTCTGAGAAAGCCATATGCATCGTGATGACGCCGCTTTCGGGCGTATGCCTGATGGCGTTCGACAGCAGATTGTACGCTATCTTCCCGCACTTGCTTTTGTCGAGCAGCATCACCCTTTCCGGCAGGTCGGATTTGAACCGGAAGTCAATTCTTTTCTTTTCCGCCATTTCCGTAAACGTCTGATGAATATCGTAAAACAGCGATACGGCCTCCGTCCGTTCCACCTTCAATTCCATTTTGTTATTTTGCAGACGGCGGAATTCCAGCAACTGGTCGATCAGGTGTAGCAGGCGGGAAGACGATTTCGCCATCCGGCGCACTTTTTCGGCGACGGCAGACGGGACATCCTCCATCGCTTCGAGGTTTTCGGTCAGGCCGCGTATAATTGTCAGCGGGGTACGAAACTCGTGGGAAATGTTCGTGAAAAAACGGAGTTTGTATTCGGCTAACTGGCGTTCAACTTCCACATCGGTATTCAGCTGGTTGATTTTCTTCACAATCCTTGCGGCAAACCAGGCGGCAACGAGGAAAAGTGCGAAGTAGGCGGCATACGCCCACCCCGATTTCCATAACGGCGGGACGATTGTGAGTTGCAATCCCGTTTCGCTGTCTGTCCACATCCCGAGGCTGTTGCATCCCTTCACCCGGAAAGTGTACATGCCTGTGGGCACATTGCGGTAGACGGCGACATTGTGCCGTCCGGGAGCATTCCAGCCGGGTTCGTACCCGTCCAGGTAATAGGCATACCGGTTAAAGTCGGGCGAACGGAAATTGAGCATGGCAAATTCGATGTCAAACGAGTTTTGATTGTGTTTCAGCTTGATGGAACGTGTCTGGACAATGCTTTCGGTCAGCGGCGACCCCTTCTGTCCGGGATGCATGTTCACGCCGTTTATCTTCAATCCCGTGACGATTACCGGCCAAGCGGGCGAATTGTACCTGATTTGCGAGGGGTTGAAGACGTAAATGCCCGAATAGCTGCCGAACATCAGTTCGCCGGCTTTGTTTTTCCAGCTCGCATTTTCGTTGAAGAGGGCGGTTTGCCCGCCGATTGAGAAATTGAAATTCTCGAAGCGCCCGGTTTCGGGATTGAACCGCGAAATGCCGCTTCCGCCTTCGGTACTCACCCAGATGCAGCCTTCACTGTCTTCGAGAATGGTTTGGATCACCTCGTTCGACAGTCCGTTCTCCGCCGTGTAGCGTCTGAACCATGATTTTTCGAGCGGTTTTTCCCGTACCAGGAGATTCAGTCCGCCGCCGGTCGTACCGAACCAGAGGCGTCCATTGCTGTCTTCAAAGATAACCTTCACTTCGTTGTTGCTGATGGAGCGGTCGTCTTTCACGTCAAAATGGAAGTTGATGTAGCGTTCGGGGTCGCATATCAGTTCGTCAGGGTCAAACACGTTGACGCCTTCGTTCGTCCCCGTCCACATCATGCCGGTATGGTCCTGCACGATGACGCGCACCATGTCTTGGTTGACAGTGCGCGCGTTGATATGCCGGAAAGTGACTGGTTGCCCGTTGAGATCGGCATAGTGCAGTCCGCCGCCGAACGAGGCCACCCAGATTCTGTTTTTCGTGTCGCGCAGAATGTCGAAGACGTTGTCGCTGGAAACGTTCTGTCGGTCAATATCGTGCAGATGGTAGTGGTGGTTAGGTGCCTCGCCCGAAGGCGGGAAGACGAGTACCCCGTTTCCGCGCGTGCCGAGCCAGATATTGCCCGACAGGTCTTCCGTGATGCAAAACGGCAGGCTGTTTTCGATTTTGTGCGACTTTATTCTGTTGAAAGCCTGGTCGCAGATGTGCAGGTAGCCGTTTCGCGTGCCTGTCCAGAAGCGGCCGCGCGTATCCTCGTATATCAGACGGACGGCATTGTCGCGGCTGCCTGTCTTCGCCGGCGCGGGATACAGAATACGGAACGGGTAATTATTCAGCGAAATCTTGCTGACGCCCGCAAATTCCGTCCCAACCCATATCTCGCCCGACTTGTCTTCGGTAACGCACAGCAGGTAATTCGTCGGCAGTTTGCTGCTGCCAGCCTTGTGGTGGTGTATCACACGGCTGCTGTTCGGGTCGAGGGCAAACAGGCCGTTTCCGTAAGTGGTTATCCAGATGATGTCGCGCGAATCGTGGTACACTTCGTACCGCTCGGCGTCGATGGTCGAAAGGATGTCTTTGGAGATAAGGCTGATTTTCTCGAAGCGATTGTCGGGCAAATGCCGCCAGATGCTCCCCGAACAGTTGTACAGCCACTTGTTGCCCTTGTTATCGGTGTACACGGATGCATTCCGGAGGGTTTCGCCGTTGAAGACGGTTTCGGACGGGATAAATTCCGTTTTCCGTGAATCGAAAACCAGGACATCTTCCTTGGCTGCAATCAGGACAAGCCCGCCGTCGAGCAAAGTGACGGCATTCAGCGACAACTGTCTGTATCCGGGGAAGGCGACCGGTTCGCCGAAATTCTGCTGCTTCAGACTGTACGGGAGGATATGCCGACTGTTGATAAAATACAGGTGACCGTCCGATTCGTTAACGGCGGAAAACACTTCGGACGATATTTTCACGGCGCACCCGTCTTCCAGACGGAAAATTCCCGAACCGGTCCCTATCCAAATCCGGCACTGTGCATCTTCATGCACGAAGAAAACCTGACGACTGCCCAGTTCCTGCTCGCCGAAGCGCGAGGCATGCACGCCGTTCCCCTCGTGCCGTACGCGGCAGCATCCGCCGGTTTTGCCCCACAGCCACACATCGCCGTCCGAACAAATGCGGAACATGGAAAAATTCTTTTGTTCGTTTGCGGGATCATAGTCTATAAAACGTTCCAGACGGAGATCGTAACAGCAAACAATGTCCGTCATCGTACGAACCCAGATGTACCCGTGTCTGTCCTCCGTCATGTGCCGTATGCGATTGTCCGGAAGCGAGGTGAAATGGCTCTTTTCGGAATTCATCACGATAAATTTCTTCCCGTTGTAGCGGTTCAGCCCGTCGATTGTACCCAGCCAGATAAGGCCCTTGCTGTCCTGCATGATGCACCGGACGGTATTTTGAGACAGCCCGTCGCGATCGCTTATCCATTCGAACTCGAACCGGAGCGCTTCCGTGGCGCCGGCGGAAGCGGAGGCCAACAGCAGCAGCCAAATGATACGGAAGGCATATATCTTTCCCCAAAATGATCTCACGGCTTGTATTGTTTTAATCTATAGCAAAATTAATTCAAAAATTGATACTGAATAGCCGGATGAACAAAATCATATGCAAAATGTATGATACTCCATCCCCCGTGTATGATTTTCCATGTAAAAGGAGTTTATTGCAACGTATCCGCACTGTCCCTGACAGAACTTCATCACCGCATCCCGTACCTCCTTATTCTTGGTAATAAGCATACCGATACGAATTCCACACTCGGAATATCGTTTAGAAACAGAGTCTATCAATACCACATTGTTCTCAATACCTTCAAGGTGACACGCCGAAATATAGGGCGATCCCGCAAGCTGGGAGGTACGGGGCTTGGCCTGGCCATCGTTAAGAACGCAGTACTTATACATGGCGGCAACATCTCGGCAAAGAGAAATCAAGATGGGTACGTGGACCACGCGTACCCATTTTTATGTAAGAACGCTCCCATAGCAAGATCGGTTGTGTTTCACCGCACCCTGAACCGATTATCTCCTGATGGCGCGTATGGTCTGTCCTGTTCATCCGGGCGACCAGATATATATGTAGTCAGTGACCAGATATATATCTCGTCGGTTACCAGATATATATCTGGTCGCTGACTACATATATATCTGGTCGCCCGGATGAACTATTGTTTTCACGGGATGATCACCTTATTAATCGTTACACTTACCTTACCGGACTACCGCACCTTCGCAATATCCACCCAGGTGATATATACTTGGTATGTACCGTCACCGGTCACCATTGCTTCGTAAGCGCCCATAGAAAGGTCTAACCAATAGCCTACCGCCCTCACAGGGCTTCTATTGCGTCTTGGAATACCTGAATTTGCACTGGATAACTGTACGAAATCAATCATTCGGAGCGAAGCGAAGAATATGCCGGAAGAACCGTTGCACACGCACATACCATAATATGCGGAAGGAAATGATGTGTAAGAGAAAATAGACGGAAAAGGACTGCTCATTAAACGTTCGTTTAATGAGCGCTAAAATATATCTTTTATTTAAACCCTGCAAACTTTACGGAAATATTTTTCAATATCTCACGTATTTCCCTATATAATAGGGAGTTCCGGATTAGTTTTTTTATAGAAAACGACTTTCTTGGAGCGGGTCTGACTTGCCTTGAAAAGCTGCTCATTAAACGAACGTTTAATGAGCAGCTTTTTAGGCTACAAGTGCCGTTAATACGTCTGTATAGTGAGTGTCAAGTATAATAATTCCCTTTCGTTGGGATATATAGTGGATGTATAATATGAAATATTTTCGATTAATGATTGTGTTGTCGTTTGTGTTGTTGTCCTGTACGGATAACTCGGACAGTTCGGATGACCCGGAGACGGTGTCGGGCGCTATTGGTTTCAGTGCCAATTCCGTTGTGCCGGTGCAGGGTGTGGATACACG
>JAIRLL010000416.1 GCA_031259505.1 Tannerella sp. | reverse complement strand
CGTTTCGGGAACTGTCGCCGTTTCGGTTTCGTCTTCCGCTTCCGGGTCGGCGTCTTCGGGGAAATCCTCTTCAAACTCGGCTCTGAGGATGGCCAGCACCTCGTCGACGGTCTGTTCTTCCAGATCGGCGCGTTCCATGAGGTCTTCCTTCTTCATTGCCAGTACGGCTTTGGCCGTGTCGCATCCGATGTTTTGCAGCGCGCCGATGACCCACTCGTCGATTTCGTCGGAGAATTTCTCGAGGTAAACGTCTTCCTCGTCGTGCACGTCGATGTCGCGGAATACGTCTATCGTATAGTCAGTCAACATACAGGCGAGTTTGATATTCAGACCGCCTTTCCCGATGGCCAGCGACACTTCTTCGGGACGCAAAAAAACCTCTGCCCGGCGTTCATCTTCGTCGACGCGTATGTTCGAGATTTTTGCGGGGCTTAATGCGCGCTGTATAAACAGTTTTATATTTGTTGTATAGTTGATCACGTCGATATTTTCGTTCCTTAGTTCGCGTACGATATTGCGAATGCGCGACCCTTTCATTCCCACACATGCGCCTACGGGGTCGATACGGTCGTCATACGATTCGACAGCGATTTTAGCCCTTTCGCCGGGTATGCGGGCGATGGATTTGATGGTAATCAGTCCGTCGTTGATTTCGGGCACTTCGAGTTCAAACAGTCTCTGCAGGAACTTTTTGTCTGTGCGAGAAAGGTAGATTCTGGTGTTGCTGTTTTCGTTTTCGACGCGCTGTACGACGGCACGTACCGACTCGCCCTTGCGATAGAAATCGCTTGGTATCTGCTCGTTTTTGGGAAGCAGCAGTTCGTTGTCGTCGTCGTCGAGCAGCAGTATCTCTTTTTTCCATACCTGATAGACGTCCGCTACGACGATGTTTCCAATCATTTCCTTGTACCTCGCGTAAAGATTGTCTTTCTGAAGGTCAAGGATTTTCGATGCCAGCGTCTGGCGCAGGTTCAGAATGGCGCGCCGCCCGAAGTTGGCAAAATGCACTTCGTCCGTCACTTCTTCGCCTACCTCGCAGTCGGGATCGATCACTTGTGCTTCACTGATTGCAATTTGCAGGTTCGCATCTTCTACTGCGCCGTCTTTCACCACAATACGGTTGCGCCAAATCTCGAAGTCGCCTTTTTCGGGATTGATGATGACGTCGTAGTTTTCGTCCGTCCCGAACATCTTGGCAATCACGTTGCGGAACGATTCTTCCAGCACGTTTATCATTGTTTCCTTGTCGATGTTCTTTAGTTCTTTGAATTCCTGCAATGTATCAATCATACTGATTGTTTCTGTTTTTTTTGCCATAATTTCTATTTGAATCTGATTATATTTTTTGTATACTTTATTTCATCATACGCATAAGTTCTGTCTTCGTATACGGTCGTTTTGCGTTTGGCGTTTTCCCGTTTTTCTTTTCCGGAAACTGTAATTACCGCCGCGTTTTCGTCCGCCGATTTCAATATGCCTGTCAATTTCACCCCGTTTTTTAACATCATTTCTATTTCGTTCCCGATATTTTTGATGTACTGACGCTTCAATTTGAAGGGAGATGATATACCTGCCGAACTTACTTCCAGTTCAAAATCGTCCGATTCACGGTCCATTTTTCCCTCGATGTGGCGGCTCAGCGCCACACAGTCGTCAATCCCTACTGCCCCATCGCTGTCTATCTCCACAACAATCAGGTTGTCAGGACTAACCGTCACGTCCACAAGATAACATTCCGTCGTTTTCAGGAACGTTTCCGCTATCGCTATTATCTCTTTATTCTCAATCATTACCATATAAAAAGAAGGGGGACTTTAGCGCCCCCACCTCCTCTTCTCCTCTTTTACGGACGCAAATATATAAAAAAGCAATCAATTTTCAAAAAATGCATCTTTTTTCTTTTGTGTGAATTTATTTTTGTATCTTGCCTGCGCAAAATTTGGGCTCATGATTAAAAAGGAAAAGTTTCATATCGAATATGTTTTTGACAAGGTTTCGGCGCGCAGTTTGTGGAACCATCTGACTACTGCGATGGGGCTGTCGTCATGGTTTGCGGACGAAGTAAACATCAGCGGCGATCGTTATATCTTTACGTGGAACAAGGTGCGGGAAGAAGCGAAACTGCTGGAGGAAAGGCCTGGAGTGAAAGTGCGTTACCGCTGGCTGAACGGCGATGATGCGAACTATTATTTCGAGTTTATCATTCACAGCATCGAACTGACGGGCGCCACGTCTCTCGAAATCACAGATTTTGCGGAACCGGACGAGAAGGCGGATGCTATTGCGCTGTGGGATTCGCAGATCGAAGTGCTGAAACGGACACTGGGTATATGATGTTTTTTTGACGGGAAAATGCTTTTTTGTTCGCGAATTGTATTACTTTTGTAATCTTTTCGGGAAAAGATAATGAGAATAAAGAGATTATACATTTTTCTGCTGAAGACGTACCTGCCGATGTTCGTCATGGCGTTTGGCATTTGCCTGTTTATCGTCCTGATGCAATTTCTTTGGAAATATGTCGACGAGATGGTGGGTAAAGGGCTGGGTGTCGACGTGCTCGGCGAGTTTTTCTTTTATGCTGCACTGAGTTTTGTGCCGATGTCGCTGCCGCTTGCCATCCTGTTTGCATCGGTGATGGTATTCGGAAATCTGGGCGAGCATTTTGAACTGCAGGCAATGAAAGCGTCGGGAATCTCACTGCCCTGCACCATGAAACCGCTGGTTGTTTTCCTGTGTTTCGTTTCGGCAGGCTCTTTTTATTTCCAGAATAACATCATTCCCGCCTCGCAGGTGAAGATGTATACGCTGCTCTATTCCATGAAGCAGAAATCGCCCGAACTGGAGATTCCCGAAGGTTCGTTTTTCAGCGGAATCGAAGGATACAGCATTCATGTGCGGAAAAAGGAAAGCAGTGGACTGCTACGCAACGTAATGATTTACGACTATTCGCAGGGATTCAACAATGCGCAGGTTACGGTAGCGGATTCGGGAAGGCTCAAAATGTCGACCGACAAATTGCATCTGATACTCCAGCTCTACCACGGTGAATCGTTCGAAAACCAGCGGCAACAGGGGCGTACCGCGAACAACCCCGAAGCCGTGCTCTACCGGAAAGAAACCTTCAGTTACAAGGAACTGCTGATCGCCTTCGACGCGAATTTCAACCGTGCCAGCGAATCGCTTATGGAAGGCCGGTATATCGGCAAGGACTTGAATAATTTACAGGCATCCATCGACTCCGTGACGGCGCGTCTGGACAGTATCAAGCGCGAATATGCACGTCAGATTTACGCCTCGTCGTACCGGAAATCTCTGCGGGGAAACACGGCGAATACTGCCCCGAACAGGCGTAAGAACCAGGACCTGGTGCGTGTCGAAGATATTGACTTCGACAGGATGTACGAAGCCAGACAGGCTGGCTCCAGCCTGTCGATACTCAATCAGGCCAAATCGGCGCTGGAGCGTGTCAGCAGCGAATACAGCTACAATTCGATTGTGCTGGTCAGCGAAGAAAAGGAACTCCGCCGCCACCACGTCGAAATGCACAAGAAGTTCACGCTCTCGCTGGCCTGTCTGGTATTTTTCTTTATCGGCGCGCCGCTGGGCGCCATTATCCGCAAGGGCGGACTGGGGATGGCCGTGATCATTTCCGTATCCCTTTTCATTTTTTACTACATCATCGACCGGATAGGCACTACGATGGCCACGAACGGCATGTGGCTGCCGTGGCAGGGCATGTGGCTCAGCTCGGCGGTACTGCTTCTGCTGGGAATGTTTCTCACATACAAGGCTGCCCACGATTCCGTGCTGCTGAACGGAGATGTGTATGTCGACAAACTGAAAAAATTCTTCGGACAACCCGTCGCCCGCAAGATAGAAAAAAAAGAAATCATCATGTACAGCCTCGATTATGCATCATTCGCCCGGCGCCTGGAAGCGCTGATACAAACGTGCGATGCTTTCCTGAAGCAAAACAGGCGATGGATTCCGTATTTCACGTTCTGGAAGAATGCGGGCGAAGACGATGCGGCAAAACAAATCGCCGGCGAAGTGGAAGCCATCGTCGAAGAAGGCAACAATTCGAAGCAGAACCTGGTATTGAACAAACTGATGGATTATCCGTTTGTCGGCCATTACCGCCTGTGGCGCGGTCTGTCGGACTACAGGAAGCAGAGTATCGTCGCCGGGTGGTTTTTTCCGCTTGGGCTGTTCGTCTATCTCTCCGCCTGTTTCGGGCGGAAATATCTGTTTCGCGACATCCGCGCCGTCCGGCAGGTCAGCGAAGAGTTACTGGACATCATTCGTAGAACATAGAATTAAAGACTGACAACATGTATCAATTCAATACAATTGAAGAAGCAATAGAAGATTTTCGCAAAGGTAAATTCCTGATAGTCGTCGACGACGAGGATCGGGAGAACGAAGGCGACTTCATCGTGGCCGCCGAAAAGATTACGCCCGAAAAGGTCAACTTCATGATGACGCACGGGCGGGGCGTGCTGTGCGCTCCGATCACCGAAGAGCGATGCATCGAACTGGAACTGGAGATGCAGGTGACGCACAATACATCCATGCTCGAGACGCCGTTCACCGTTACGGTCGACAAACTGGGCGGCGGCTGCACGACGGGCGTTTCCATGTACGACCGGGCGCAAACCATCCTTGCGCTGGCCGATCCTGCGACCAGGCCTGCCGATCTGGGACGTCCCGGACACGTCAATCCGCTTCGCGCCCGTTCGCGCGGCGTCCTGCGCCGTTCGGGGCATACGGAGGCTACCGTCGACATGGCGCGCCTGGCCGGTCTCTATCCTGCCGGCGCACTGATCGAAATCATCAACGACGACGGCACCATGGCGCGCCTGCCGCAACTGATGGACGTATCCCGGAAATTCGGCATCATGATCATTGCCATCCGCGACCTGATTGCCTACCGCCTGCAAACCGAATCGCTGGTCGAACGCGGCGTCGAAGTCAACATGCCGACACGCTACGGACATTTCCGCCTGATTCCTTTCCTCCAGAAAGCGACCGGACTGGAACATGTCGCTCTGATAAAGGGCGACATCAGGCGCGACGAACCCATGCTGGTGCGCGTACACTCGTCGTGCACTACGGGCGATATTTTCGGCTCGCTCCGCTGCGAGTGCGGCGAACAGTTGCACAGGGCGATGGAAATGATTGAACGCGAAGGGCAGGGCATCGTCATTTACCTCCAGCAGGAAGGGCGGGGCATCGGACTGATGGAAAAGATGAGGGCCTACAAACTGCAGGAAAACGGACTGGATACGGTAGACGCCAACCTGCATCTCGGACACAGGGCCGACGAACGGGACTACGGCGTGGGCGCGCAGATATTGCGACAGATCGGCGTGACGAGGATGAGGCTTCTGACAAAC
Source organism: Tannerella sp. (assembly GCA_031259505.1). GTDB lineage: Bacteria > Bacteroidota > Bacteroidia > Bacteroidales > Tannerellaceae > Tannerella. The sequence continues at coordinate 2,547 of JAIRLL010000416.1, read as the reverse complement.
AATCCCGTGAAGCGCGTCGGACTGGAAGCCTACGGCCTGACGGTCGAGGAAAACGTCCCCATAGAAATAGCCCCCAATCCGTATAACGAGTTTTACATGAAGACGAAAAAGGAACGGATGGGGCATACGCTGCATGATGTGTGAGCAGCGCGTTCTGTTTTTCCGGCAGAATCATTGCCGTTTTTCTCCAGTAATGTATTACTTTTGCTGCAAAATTACAAGCAAGTCGAACAAATGACAAAATTATCAGCACGCATAACAGGACTGTCGCCGTCCGAGACGCTGGCGATGTCGCAAAAAAGCAGCGAATTGAAGGCCCGCGGGGTCGATGTGATCAATCTTAGCGTGGGAGAACCCGACTTTTTCACTCCCGCGCATATCAAAGCTGCAGCTCAAAAAGCCATTGATGACAATTTCTCGTTCTACTCGCCCGTGGCGGGATATGCAGATCTGAGGGACGCCATCGTGGCCAAACTCAAACGGGAAAACGGACTGGACTTCGACGCCGCGCAGATCGTCGTTTCCAACGGCGCCAAACAGTCGGTCTGCAATACGCTGCTCTGCATCGTCGGGGCGGGCGACGAAGTCATCGTGCCGGCGCCCTACTGGGTAAGCTACGTGGAAATGGTGAAACTGGCCGAAGGGACGAACGTGATTGTTCCGGCAGGCATCGGGCAGGATTTCAAAATCACGCCGGCACAGCTCGAAGCCGCCATCACGCCCCGCACGAAGGCGCTCATCCTCTGCTCGCCGTCCAACCCGACAGGCAGCGTCTACAGCCGCGACGAACTGAAGGCGCTGGCCGGCGTCGTCGCCCGGTATCCGGACGTCACCGTCCTGTCCGACGAGATCTACGAACATATCAATTACGCCGGACGGCACGAAAGCATCGCGCAGTTTGCCGAAATCAAAGACCGCACGGTTGTCGTCAACGGCGTTTCCAAGGCCTATGCCATGACGGGATGGCGTATCGGATTCATCGCCGCGCCGCAGCAGATAGCGAAAGCCGTCAATACGTTGCAGGGGCAATATACCTCCGGCCCCTGTTCCGTAGCCCAGAAGGCAGCCGTGGCGGCTTTTTCGGGCGACCAGCGCTGCGTCGAAGAGATGCGGCAGACGTTTCTGCGCCGTCGCGACCTCGGCGTCCGCCTGCTCGGAGAGATTCCCGGACTGAAAGTGAACGTCCCGCAGGGCGCTTTCTACCTCTTCCCCGAAGTCGACGCCTTCTTCGGCAGGCGCGCGGGCGAACACCCGGTGCGCGACGCGGGCGAACTGGCCATGTATCTGCTCGAAACGGCGCATGTGGCGACCGTGAGCGGAGCCGCATTCGGCGCGCCTACCTGCCTGCGACTTTCGTATGCCACTTCCGACGAACTCCTCGCGGAAGCCATCGCGCGCATCGGCACGGCGCTGGCGCAACTTCGCTAAGGCCGCGCGCGGTTACTGCCTGCCGTGAAAACAGCGCGAAGCTATGGACAAGGATCAGAAAGATACGTATCGGGCGGCCGTGGCGGCGCTGCTGCCGGTGGCGGCCGTGTGGATCGTGTTCATTGCCGACAGCCTCTTCACGCTCCGCCTGTTGCGCTACGGCCTTATCCCTCTGGACGCCGGACGGCTCTACGGCATATGTAGCGTCCCTTTCCTGCACGACGGCCTCGACCATCTGATTTCGAACACCCCGTCGCTCTTCCTGCTCGTCTTCGGGCTTTTCCTCTTCTACGACCGCAAGGCGTGGACTATCCTCCTGAACCACTACCTCATCAGCGGCTTCATCACCTGGTGCATGGGACGTGAGGACTCGATACACGTCGGCGCCAGCGGACTGATATATGCCCTGGCCGCGTTTCATTTCCTGAGCGGACTTATCCGGAAAGAACCCCGCCAGATGGCGTTCTCGCTTCTGGTAGCCTTCCTCTACGGCGGTTTCGTATGGGCATTTTTCCCTACATTATATATACACACGTCCATCTCGTGGGAAGGACACCTCTCCGGCCTGCTCACCGGCGGCGCCCTGGCATTCTATTACCGTCGCTACGGCCCCCCGATGCCTGTCGACCCCTTCGCCGACGAGGAGGAGGATAACGGCGACGGCGGCGACGGCGGCGATGCGGAGGATGCATACTGAAAAACGGATTGACGGCTAACGAAGCAATCCGGAAGTATCGCGCGCCGGACAAAAGCGGGGTTCCAAAAAAAAATTATGAAGCCCGCGACGACCGGATTAGCGTTGAAAAAAAAATTTATGAAGTCCGCGACGACCGGAGTAGCGTTGAAAAAAAAAATTATGAAGTCCGCGACGACCGGATTAGCGTTGAAAAAAAAAATTATGAAGTCCGCGACGACCGGAATAGCGTTGAAAAAAAAATTATGAAGTCCGCGACGACCGGATTAGCGTTCAAAAAAAAAATTATGAAGTCCGCGACGACCGGATTAGCGTTCAAAAAAAAATTTATGAAGTCCGCGACGACCGGAATAACGTTGAAAAAAAATTTTATAAAGCCCGCGACGACCGGAATAGTGTTCCTAAAAATTTTCAGGAAGTCCGCG
>JAIRLL010000347.1 GCA_031259505.1 Tannerella sp. | reverse complement strand
GCGCCGCGGCAAACGCGCCGATGTATTTCTTTATGCGGTAGACATATATCTTTGTGGCAAGGAGGGCGCGTTCGTGGCCTTCACGGCAGGCATTTTCTATTTCGCGCATATCCGACGATACGCCCGAAACGCCCAGTACGCCGCTACGCTTGTTGACAAGGTCGGACAATCCGTCGGCATCCAGTCCTTCCTTGTTCATGATGAACGAAATGGCGCCGGCGTCGACGTCGCCGCAACGCGTCCCCATCAGGAGGCCTTCTACCGGCGTCAGTCCCATCGTGGTATCAATGGATTTCCCATCCTTGATGGCCGTGAGCGAACCTCCGTTGCCCACATGCGCCGTGATGATGCGTTGCTTTGCGTAGGGGACGCCGAGTATCTCGCAGGCGCGTTGTGACACGTAGCGGTGGCTTGTGCCGTGGAAGCCGTAACGCCGCACGCCGTACTTGACATACAATTCATACGGCAAACCGTAAATATAGGCGTAATCCGGCATTGTCTTGTGAAAAGCCGTATCGAAAACGGCTATCTGCGGCAATCCGGGCATGATTTTGCGGATTGCGTAGATGCCTTCCAGGTTGGCAGGATTGTGCAGTTGCGCCAGTTCGGAACATTCTTTTACCTTCGCAATGACTTCGTCTGTTATCAATATGCTGGAGGCAAATTTTTCGCCGCCGTGTACGACGCGATGCCCCACCGCATCTATTTCGTCGAACGATTTGATACACCCGTAACGGACATCCGTCAATACGTCCAGTACAAAACCGATTCCCTGTTCGTGTCCGGGAATGTCTTTTTTGAGTACCACCTTTTCGCCATTTGCATCGGTCAGTTTCAGGAAAGCATCGTCCAGCCCGACCCTTTCGATTCCGCCCTGCGCCATGACTTCTCCCGATACCATATCGAAGAGCTTGTATTTAATTGAACTGCTGCCGCAGTTTAAAACTAATATTTTCACTGTCTTGATTTTAATGGGATATTTACTTGCATTATTGTTTTTGCTTCAGACCGATGGACTGGACGGAAGCGATCACTACCATCTGATAAATGTCGTTGACCGAGCACCCGCGCGAGAGGTCGTTCACGGGAGCAGCTATACCCTGCAGGACAGGCCCAATCGCTTCGGCTCCACCAAGGCGCTGCACCAGCTTGTATCCAATATTTCCCACTTCGAGCGATGGGAATATCAGCACGTTGGCTTTACCTGCCACCGGACTTCCCGGCGCTTTTTTCAGCCCGACGCCAGGTACCAGTGCGGCGTCGGCCTGCAATTCGCCGTCGAGCAGCAAGCCGGGTTCCATTTCCCGGGCCAGCTTGGTGGCTGTCACTACCTTGTCGACCATGTCGTGAGCGGCGCTTCCCTTGGTGGAAAAACTGAGCATGGCAACGCGCGGCTCCAGTCCCAGGAGTATGCGCGCGGTCTGCGCCGTCGAGACGGCTATCTGTGCAAGTTCCTGTGCCGTAGGGTTGGGCGTCACGGCGCAGTCGGCAAACACCAGCACGCCGTTGTCTCCATACATGCCATCCTTCAGAAACATAAGGAATGCGCCCGATACGCATTTGACTCCAGGCATTGTCCGGACAATCTGCAGGGCGGGACGGAGCACGTCGCTCGTGAAATTCCGCGCGCCGGCAATTTCGCCGTCGGCATCGCCGGCCTTTATCATCAGGCATCCGAGGTACAGCGGGTCTTCTACCAGTACGGAGGCTTTTTCGGGCGTCATACCTTTGGACTGGCGCAGTTGGAACAGCAAGTCGGCATAAGCCTGTTTCTTTGCATGATTTTTCGGATCGACGATGGTTGCGCCGTTTATGTGTACAAGTTCGAATCCGTATGCCAGTTGTTTTATTTCCGCAGGATTGCCCAGCAGGATAATGTCCGCCACTTTATCCGCAATCAGCCGGTCGGCAGCTTTCAGCGTCCGTTCTTCCGTTCCTTCGGGCAGCACAATCCGCTGTCTGTCTGCTTTTGCCCGCTCAATCATTTTTTGAATCAAATCTGTCATTGTTATCTGTTATTTTAATTGTAATCAGGTATTTCCAAGGGCAATACCAGGATTGTTCCCCTATCAATAGCTTAATTGCGCCACAAAATTATCAAAATTGCAACATAGAGATTGCAATTTTAGCAGACAATTATATTTTATCATTCGTTTTTCGTGTTATTTAACTACTCAGCGTTTTTTTCATCCGAAAGGATTTGCTGAAGTTCTTCGACCGAGAGCGGAGAGATGAGTTTACCGTTGTGCGCGACGGCAATAGTGCCGCGTTCTTCCGAGACGATGATGACTGTCGCGTCGGTTTCTTTGGACATGCCCAGTCCGGCGCGATGACGCAATCCCATATCTTTCGATATATTTGCGTTTTGCGCTACTGGCAGGATACATCCCACGGCTGTGATTTGGTTGTCGGCACTAATCATTGCACCGTCGTGTAAAGGACTGTTTTTGAAGAAAATATTTTCTATCAGGCGGGCATTTACTTCGGCGGTGAACATTTCGCCCGTATGGATGTAGGCAGACAAATCCATTTCTTTCCGGATGACGATCAGCGCTCCGGTTTTTTTGCGCGACATGTTCAGGCAGGCCAGGACGACAGGCGCAATGTAGCGGTCTTTATCTCCCGCGCTTTCTCCTTTACGCGAAAATATCCTGACGATGAATTTCCATCCCCGGTTTGAACCTAACGCCACCAGAAAACGGCGTATATCATCCTGAAAAAGAATTACTATGACCAGGAATCCGACACTGATGAACTTGTCGAGAATCATACCCATCAGCCGCATTTCAAGCACCTGAGACACGAGCAGCCATACGACAATGACGGCGACGACGCCTCCGAAAATGGCAAGCGTTCCGGAACTCTTCATCAACTTGTATACCTGATAAAGGAAAAATGCTACTAACAGGATATCTATCACATCCTTGATTCCAAATGCTACAAACATGCCTATCTGTTTTTCAGTTTATCAATTATTTTTACTGCTTCGACGGCAGCCTTCACGTCGTGTACGCGCAATATGTCGGCTCCGTTCAGAAGGGCAAACGTGTTCAGCGCCGTCGTTCCGTTCAGACATTCGTCTGGCGTATTATTCAGCAGTTTATATATCATACTTTTGCGTGAGACGCCTGCCAGAACGGGACGCTCGAACACGGCGAATCCGGATAGCTCGCGCATCAGTTCGTAGTTCTGGTCCAATGTTTTGCCGAATCCGAATCCCGGATCGAGGATGACGTCGCTCACGCCCAGCAGTTGCAGGGTTCGCAGTTTCTCCGCAAAATAGAGCGTGATTTCTTCCATCATATCCGCGTAGCCGGTCTGCTGCTGCATCGTTTTGGGTGTTCCGCGCATGTGCATTAATATATAAGGTACGCGCAAGGCGGCGACGACATCAAACATACGGTCATCAATCTCTCCGCCCGATATGTCGTTGATGATGGCGACGCCGTATTCTTCGACAGCCCACCGTGCAATTCCTGCCCGGAATGTATCGACAGACACAATCGTATCCGGATAATGGATTTTAAGACAGGATAATGCCGGCATCAGCCGTTGCATTTCCTCTGCTTCGGATATGTCGGCGGCATCGGGGCGCGACGAATATCCGCCCACGTCGACTATCGTCCCGCCTTCGTCCAGAATCTCAATTATGCGCTGATGTATCTCCGCATCGGATTGCTTGCGGCTCTGGCCGTAAAACGAATCGGGCGTTACATTCAGGATTCCCATCACTGCAGGCTTATCCAATACATGCAGATATCCTTTTATATTCAGTGATTTAGTTGCTTTTTCCATTTCGTCAATGTACCTTCGATGCGTAATATTTTTCCACAAATATAAAGAAATTCTGCAATATCCACTATTTTTGCTCCTGTTTTTTATTTCAGAATCAATTCATGAATATATTCGAACTGTATCAAATCTGCAGGAAACACCCGGTTGTGGCGACCGACAGCCGAAATTGTCCGCCCGGATCTGTTTTCTTTGCGTTGAAAGGCGAGTCTTTTGACGGTAACCGCTTTGCCGCTAACGCTTTGGATGCCGGAGCTGCGTATGCCGTGATAGACAATCCGCAGATGAAAACTGATGAGCGCATGATTCTGACCGAAAACGTTTTACAGACGCTTCAACAACTGGCGCGCCATCACCGGACTGTTTTGGGTACGCCGGTCATAGGCATCACGGGAACCAACG
>JAIRLL010000289.1 GCA_031259505.1 Tannerella sp. | reverse complement strand
ATTTGAATCCGGCCGTCGTGTCATACACTTTCAAGCCCGTCACAAGCCGCACATACGCAGAGGCAAAATACGACATCAGTACACGTCCCAGCGGCCAGTTGACCACATTCACTCCGTTGCAGTAGCGCGAGCCGACCGCCACGTCCGCACCTCTCTCCGCACACGCCGCATACAGACGGGGCAAATCGTTGGGATTGTGGCTGAAATCGGCATCCATCTCAAAAATATAGTCGTATTTACGCTCGACAGACCATTTGAAACCGCAGATATATGCTGTTCCCAAACCCAGTTTGCCACTGCGTTCGATCAGGAAAAGCCGGCCGGCAAATTCCTCCTGAAGTTTTTTTACTATGGCGGCCGTACCGTCGGGCGAGCCGTCGTCAATGACAAGGATATCAAACGCCTTATCCAGGCCGAATACTGTACGGATAATATTCTCGATATTCTCCTTCTCATTATAAGTCGGTATAATTACTATACTGTCTACCATATCCATTAATTATATACATTATTAATATTACAACGCTTTACTTCCGTAAATCGTGTAAATGTAGTGATTTTGTTTTAATCTATTCCGTTAAATCTGAAAAATATTACGTGAAGAGACGGCTTTCGCCCTTCCGGTTGCGCAAAAACAGCGGCAGTGTGCAATATTTCCGTCGCATCTTCTTCCGACTTTTGAAATGTTTGATTACTTTTGCAGCCGGTTTGCACCAGATTCAGGTAATATTGAATTTTGAGTTCTGAACCTTGAATTTTGAATCTATAATTTTATGTATATGAGTTTAAAAATTATCGTATTAGCAAAGCAGGTTCCGGATACGCGCAGCGTAGGGAAAGATGCCATGAAAGCAGACGGCACGGTCAATCGTGCCGCACTTCCCGCCATATTCAATCCGGAAGACCTGAACGCGCTCGAACAGGCGTTATGCCTGAAAGATGCGCATCCGGGGACGACAGTCACACTGCTGACGATGGGTCCCGCGCGGGCAGCCGAGATTATCCGCGAAGGTTTATATCGTGGGGCCGACGGCGGCTATCTGTTGACAGACCGCGCTTTTGCAGGTTCCGACACGCTGGCTACTTCGTATGCTCTGTCGATGGCTATCCGCAAAATCGGAGATTTCGACCTGATTGTCTGCGGCCGTCAAGCCATCGACGGCGACACGGCACAGGTCGGGCCACAAGTGGCCGAGAAGCTCGGCCTGCCTCAAATCACCTGCGCCGAAGAAATACGGCGTGTCGAAAACGGCAGGATAACCGTCAAGCGCCGGCTGGAACGTGGCGTCGAAACGGCGGAAGCCAGTCTGCCGATACTGGTTACCGTCAACGGCAGCGCGGCAGACTGCCGCCCGCGCAATGCAAAGTGCGTGCAGAAATATAAACATGCAAAGACGGTTACGGAAAAACAGGACGCCAACAGCGATTATATGTATCTCTACAGTAACCGCCCCTACCTGAACCTGACGGAATGGAGCGCGGTCGACGCGGGCGCCGACGTGGTACAGTGCGGACTGTCAGGCTCGCCCACCAAAGTGAAAAAGATCGAGAATGTCGTCTTTCAAGCGAAAGAAAGCAAGACGCTGGAAGCGAAAGACGAAGTTATCGACGAACTGATGAAGGAGTTAATAACGAATCATACGATTGGATAAAAAAATGAACAGTTTATTTGTATATTGCGAAATGGAAGACGGCATCGTGTCGGATGTCAGTCTTGAACTGCTGACCAAGGGACGTTCGCTTGCCACTGCGCTGGGATGCAGGCTGGAAGCCGTCGCCGCAGGTCATACTCTGGACAGCGTCGGCGAACAGGTATTCCCGTATGGCGTGGATGTGCTTCATGTGTTCGATGATGCGCGTCTGTCACCGTACACTTCCCTTCCGCACACGTCCGTGCTCGTCAAACTTTTCCACAAAGAGAAGCCGCAAATTGCCCTGATGGGCGCAACGAGCGTCGGGCGCGATCTGGGGCCGCGCGTATCGTCGGCGCTGGGCAGCGGACTGACGGCAGACTGCACGTCGCTCGAAATCGGCGACCATGAAGAAAAGAAAGACGGCAAAGTGTACAGAAATCTTCTCTACCAGATTCGTCCCGCTTTCGGGGGAAACATCGTCGCCACGATTGTCAATCCCGAATGTCGACCGCAAATGGCGACCGTCCGCGAAGGCGTCATGAAAAAGGAAATCTTCAAAGCCGGCTACAGGGGCGAGACGAAAGTGTATGACGTGAACGAATACGTGAGCGAAGCCGACTTTGTCGCCGTAAGCGTGACGGAGCGGAAGATGGAAAAAAGCAGGGTCAACATCAAGGCCTCGCCTGTCATCGTGGCCGGCGGGTACGGCGTAGGCTCGAAGGAAAACTTCCGTCTGCTCCACGAACTTGCGGCCGTCATCGGCGGCGAAGTGGGCGGTTCGCGCGCAGCCGTCGACGCAGGATTTATCGAACACGAACGGCAAATCGGCCAGACGGGTGTCACCGTTCGTCCGAAGCTCTACATCGCATGTGGCATATCCGGACAGATACAGCATATCGCCGGCATGCAGGAAAGCTCCATCATCATCTCGGTAAACAGCGACCCCAACGCTCCCATCAACACGATTGCCGACTACGTCATCACCGGCACGATAGAAGACGTGCTGCCCAAAATGATCAAGTATTACAGAAAGAACACCAAATAAAATCAGACACTTTATGAATTATTTTTCAGATACACCCGGATACAGACATCACCTGCATCACCCGCTGATGAAGCGCATCGTCGAACTGAAAGAACGCAATTATGCGGACAAAGACACGTATGACTACGCGCCGCACGACTACGAAGATGCGATGGACAGCTACGAAAAAGTACTGGAAATCGTCGGGCAGATTTGCGATGAAATCATTGCCCCGAATGCCGAAGACGTCGACCGCGAAGGCCCCACGCTCGACCGCGGCCGCGTGACGTATGCCACAGGCACGCAGCGCAACATGGACGCCGTCCGCAGGGCCGGACTGACGGGCATCGCCATGCCCCGGCGCTACGGCGGGCTGAACTTCCCCGTCGTGCCCTATATCATGGCCGCAGACATGGTCTCGCGCGCCGACGCCGGCTTCGAAAACCTGTGGGGGCTGCAGGACTGCGCCGAAACGCTCTACGAATTTGGCAGCGAAGACCAGCGGCAGCGATACATACCCCGCGTGTGCGCCGGCGAAACGATGTCGATGGACCTGACCGAACCCGACGCCGGCTCCGACCTGCAGTCGGTCATGCTCCGTGCCACGTTCAGCGAAACCGACGGATGCTGGAGACTCAACGGCGTGAAACGGTTCATCACCAACGGCGACGCCGACATCCACCTCGTACTGGCACGCTCCGAAGACGGAACTAAAGACGGACGCGGCCTCTCGATGTTCATCTACGACAAGCGCCACGGAGGCGTCGACGTCCGCCGCATCGAAAACAAACTGGGCATCAAAGGCTCGCCCACCTGCGAATTAGTCTTCCGCAACGCCCGCGCCGAACTGTGCGGCGAACGCCGGCTCGGACTCATCAAATACGTCATGGCGCTCATGAACGCCGCCCGGCTGGGCATCATGGCGCAGGCCGTGGGACTTTGCGAAGCAGCCTGCCGCGAAGGATATGCCTACGCACGCGAACGCAAACAGTTCGGCAAGGCCATCATCGAATTTCCTGCCGTATACGAAATGGTCGCACTCATGCGCGCCAAAACCGATGCCGCACGCGCACTGCTCTACGAAACGGCGCGCTTCGTAGACATCTACAAGGCGCTCGACGACATCTCGAAAACGCGCAAACTGGAACCCGACGAACGCGCCGAAATGAAATCCTTCGCCCGCCTGGCCGACGCTTTCACGCCCATAGGCAAAGCCATGGCCACCGAATATGCCAACCAGAACGCCTACGACGCCATCCAGATACACGGCGGCTCGGGATTCATGAAAGATTATGCCTGCGAACGGCTCTACCGCGACGCGCGCATCACCAACATCTACGAAGGCACGACGCAACTGCAGGTCGTAGCCGCCATCCGCCACGTCACCACCGGCACGTATCTTGCCAGAATACGCGAATACGAAACCGTCGCCTGCAAACCCGAACTGGACAGCCTGAAACGGAAAATCGCCGGCATGACGGACATATATGAAGAACTGGCAGCCGGCGTGACCGCCACGAAAGACAGCGAATGCATCGACTTTCAGGCGCGCCGCCTGGTCGAAGCCGCCGGACACTGCATCATGGGACATCTCCTCCTGCAGGATGCCAGCCGCGACGAACGCTTCCGACGCTCGGCCGAAGTCTACGTCAGCTTCGGACAGGCGGAAGTCAGCAAAATACATGCCTTCATAAAAAACTTTGACCGGGAGGATTTGGGCTATTACAAAGCGCAGTAAGTCGTCCCTGCCGGATTCGGAAACGGGGATGCGCCGTCAGGATGGCATCCCCGTTATTTTTTTTATCCGTGAACCTGAGTTCGGTATAAGCAATCTTCGTATTCACATAATTCCATAATTTTCAAAATTTACTTTGTCCACGAATTGCACGAATTTACACGAACTGACATGAGAAAATTCGTGTAAATTCGTGTAATTCGTGGACATATATAA
>JAIRLL010000228.1 GCA_031259505.1 Tannerella sp. | reverse complement strand
TCTCTCTCTCTCTATCTCTCTCTCTCTCTCTCTCTCTCTCTGAAAATATCGTGCCACAACCTGCCAGAAGGCGGGTCGAATCGCATTTATTTACAAAAAATATCGAAAGTCCGTTCATTATTACCTTTGTCTTATTTTCACAGTTATATAATGGGCGCAAAGATATGTTGTATGTTTTATACAAACAAAGTTTTTTTCATGTTTTTTTTGCGGGAAACTCATTTTTAACAGAAGGGCACATTTGCATATAAGACATTGCTGCCGGAAATTCCTGGAACTTAGAGTTATGGGATTTCAGGGAGGGGGAGTGTGCGAAAATAAACCGTACACCCCTGAAACTGCCAGTTCGAAGGTAATTTTGAACTCCAACTACAGTCTGCGACAATTCGACATGCAATCCCGGTGCATTAATCATCCGGTAAAACGCAGAAACCATGGAATGGGTCGGCTCTTCACGATTGCGACGGAGTGAAGCAATCCGGACGTATCATTTGAACAGGAGATTCCTCCGCTCCGGTCGGAATGACGTACCGCCCGTGAAGTGGATGTATCCACATTCATTCATTCCGTTATTCAATCATTCCGTCATCCTCGCGTCAGGGAACGCCTGCCGGCAGAGGCGGCAGTTGCCGACGCTCCTCCCCTCCTCCACCTCCCGGGCAGTGCGTCATTCCGACCGGAGTGCGAGAGGCACGAGCACATGGAGCGGAGGAATCTCCTGTCAGTGACATATTTCGTTTTTTTCATTGTCAGGCTACTTATAATTAGCATACAACAAAATTCATGTCATTGGCAGGCACGAAGCAATCCGGCAGGCTGACAATAAGCAAACAATGAAGTACGTCACTGTAACCGGAGTGGGGAAAACTCCTGTCCTTTAATTGAAACAGTATAGCATTTATGCTACCTTTCCACTCAATTCCCGGTAGCACAAAAAAATACCTTCCACAGGGTATTGCACATGCAATTTGCAGTGCATATCTTTGTAAGCAATTAAAAAATAAAACATGAAGACAGGAGTATTTGCCAGTTTAGCAGAATTGATAGGAGATACACCGATGGTGGAACTTTCCGCCTATGCTGCAGACAACCGTCTTGGAGCCAGGCTTGTCGCAAAACTTGAATATTTCAATCCGACCGGCAGTGTGAAAGTTCGTACTGCATATGCACTGATTGTCGATGCCGAACAGAAACGTCTCATCCACCCCGGCGACATTCTCATCGAGGCCACAGGCGGGAATTACGGTATCGGACTGGCATTTGTCTGTGTCATAAAAGGATACAAACTGATATTGACCATGCCCGAAACGACGGGCAGCGCACATCGCAATCAGTTGAAAGCCATGGGCGCCAGCCTGGTATTGACTCCCGCTGCGGAAGGGATGGGCGGGGCTGTCCGCAAAGCGGAAGAGCTGTGCAAAACCATTTCCAGTTCCTTCATCCTTCGTCAGTTTGAGAATCAGGCAGGCCCTGCGTATCACATGAAAACCACCGCCGAAGAGATCTGGCGCGACCTCGACGGGAAAATCGACTTTTTCGTTGCCGGCGTGGGAACGGGCAGTACGGTCAGCGGCGTGGGGGCGGGACTGAAATTGCACGACCTGCGCATACAAACCGTCGCCGTCGAGCCGGAGGAATCGGCTGTTCTTTCGGGAAATAAGCCTGGAGCACACAGGATTCGCGGCATCGGTGCGGGATTTGTTCCCCGGACGTATCATCCCGATGTGGTAGACGAAATCATACAGGTCAACAGCGACGACGCCATCCGTACCAGCCGCGAACTGGCGCGCAGAGAAGGGCTTCTGGTCGGCATCTCGTCGGGGGCAGCCGTCTTTGCCGCCGTTCAACTGGCAAAACGTCCCGGAAATGAGGGGAAAACCGTCGTCGTGCTGCTTCCCGATGCAAGCGACAGATATTCCGACACCGCGCTTTACGCTTTCGAAGACTATCCTCTGTGACGGATTATGTCATGCAGCGTGCAGTATATAACGAATATTATACGTATTTTTGCTGCCGGATATTTTTTATTGTATAATAATGCGATTGTTGATATTTATTTTCATTGGAATATGGACATGCTGCGTGCCAGCGGCGAAGGCGCAGGACGGCCGTCGACCGGTGGCTGGCGCGGAACGCATGGCTGTGTTAGCGTCGCTTCTGGAGGGGAAACGTGTGGGGCTTGCCGTGAACCGTACGTCCGTCGTCGGAGAACGGCAGACGTCTTTACCGGACACGTTGCTTTCTCTCGGTATAGACGTGCGCAAAATCTTTGCTCCCGAACACGGTTTTCGCGGGTCGGACGAAGCGGGGGCTGCCGTTGCAGACCATCGCGATGCAAAAACAGGTCTTCCCGTGGTTTCGCTCTACGGTAGAAACTATTCGCCCGATGCCGCCCGGTTAAAGGATGTAGATGTGATTGTCTTTGACATGCAAGACGTTGGGACGCGTTTTTATACCTACATCAGTACCATGCACTACCTGATGGAATCATGCGCCGTGCACGGAAAAAAGTTTATCGTGGCAGACAGACCCAACCCGAATGATTATGTGGACGGCCCTGTCCGCAGAGAAGGATTCAAATCGTTTGTCGGCGTGCATCCCATCCCTGTGCTTCACGGGCTTACGGTAGGCGAACTTGCCCGGATGATTAATGGCGAGGGATGGCTGGACGCACAGGGAAAGACGTGCGACCTGACGGTGGTGACCGTCGTCGGATGGAATCACGGCGACACTTTCCGCCTGCCCGTACCACCTTCGCCCAACCTTCCCGGCCGGCAGGCTGTCAGGCTGTATCCATCGCTGTGTTTTTTCGAGGGGACGAGCGTCAGCGTGGGACGCGGGACACCTTTCCCCTTTCAGGCGCTGGGCTATCCCGACGAGAATGCGGGTGCGTATGTTTTCACGCCAAAGTCGTTGCCCGGATTCGACAGCAACCCGCTGCATCGTGACAGGCGCTGCTACGGCGTCGACTTGCGCGAGGTGGCGTTCGAGGGCGGACTGTCTCTGCGATTCGTACTTGATTTTTTTGACCGGATGAAGCGGAATGAAAAGGCATTCTTTACCCGTCCGCAATGGTTTGACCTGCTGGCCGGGACGGATGTTCTGCGGAAACAGATCGTCGCGGGGCTTACCGAAGACGAAATACGCGCATCATGGCAGGATGAACTGGAAGCGTACAGGAAAATGCGCAGCAAGTATTTGCTTTATAATGACTTTCGATAATCTACATACATTTGCAGCATGAAAAAAGAACTGATACCTGTCTTTAACCTGTTTTTCGTCTTTTGCAGCCTGGCGGGGGCTGGATGCGGGGCGATGTCGTGCAAGCCGGACAGACAGCCCGAGCCGCAAATCGACTATTCTTCCGTTGTGGATACGGGCGCATACTTTCTGGATGTTTGTGTCGATTCGCTGGACATCAACTACCATACTGTTCATTTGGGAGACAATCTGTCGCTCATATTCGAACGCCTTGGGCTGTCGCCATTGCAGACCGACAGCATCGTAAAGGCAACAGAAAGTCTTATCGATCCGAAAAAAATCCGTGCAGGCAACCGGTACTATACCCTGACGACGGACGGCGAGGAACCGCAAGTCAAATACATCATCTTCGCCCGAACACCTGTCGACCATGTGGTTATCGACCTGTCATATCCGCCTCCCGGGGCTTATCTGTTCCGGAAGGAAGTCATGCGCCGGCAACGCTATCTGGAGGGCAGTGTCAAGTCGTCTCTCTGGAACGAAATCAGGAATCGTGGCGTCGATCCGATTCTCGCCATCCGGCTTGCCGACGTATATGCATGGCAAATAGACTTTTTCTCCATTCAGCCGGAAGATTCGTTTCAGGTGCTTTATACCGAGGCGTTTATCGACAGCGTTACGCCGATGGGCATCCTGTCCATCGACGGAGCCGTTTTCGTTCACGGCGGACGATCGTTTCCGGCTGTTTCCTTCGAACAGGACAGTGTGACGGAATTTTTCGACGCCGACGGTCAAAGCCTCCGCAAAACTTTTCTAAAGGCGCCGCTGGACTTTTTCCGCATCACGTCGCGTTTCACCAATTCGCGTTTTCATCCTGTCCTCAAGCGCTACAGGGCGCATCACGGCGTGGACTATGCCGCGCCGACGGGTACGCCGGTAAAGACCATCGGCGACGGGAGGGTTGTTGCCCGGGGCTTTGAACAGGGAGGCGGAGGCAATTATCTGAAAATACAGCACAACGGCACGTATACGACCTCATATATGCATTTGAGCAGGTTTGCCGGAAACATCAGCGCAGGGAAATATGTACGGCAGGGCGAAGTGATTGGTTACGTAGGTTCTACAGGACTGTCCACCGGTCCGCACCTTGATTTCCGCGTATACAGAAACGGACAGCCTATCGACCCGCTCAAGATGGAATCGCCTCCGTCTCACCCCGTCAAACCCGAACTGCGGGACAGTTTCGAACACGTCAAACAGCGACTGCTGGATAAACTGCGGACGCTAAGCGCTCCGCAGGACACGACTGCCTATCATGTTAAATCAAATAATAATTAATCAAAAATGAAACTCTTGGGCAACATCCTCTGGCTTGTCCTCGGCGGTTTGCTGATCGCCGTCGAATATGTAGCGGCAAGCCTTTGCCTGATGATTACCGTCATCGGCATACCTTTTGGTATACAAACACTCAAACTGGCGCTGCTGGCGCTGTGGCCGTTCGGCAGCAAAGTCGTCGAAACGGGAAATACGAGCGGCTGCCTTTCTCTTCTAATGAATATCCTCTGGATTGTCGTCGGCGGCCTGTGGATATGTCTGACGCATTTTTTCTTCGGACTGCTGCTTTGTATCACAATCATTGGCATACCTTTCGGGAGGCAGCACTTCAAGATGGCGGCGCTTGCGCTTGCGCCGTTCGGGAAAAGTGTCGTGGCGACATAAGGGAATGGCTGATTGGAGGATTGCACGTCACCAGTCGATCGGCTCATGTCCGGCGGCGACGAGATAGTCGTTTGCCCGGCTGAAATGGCGGTTGCCGAAAAACCCTCTGTGAGCCGAAAGAGGCGAGGGGTGCGCCGACTGGAGTATCAGGTTACGCGATGCGTTGATGAAACTCCCCTTTTTCTGTGCATACGCCCCCCAAAGCATGTAGACGATATGCTTGCGTTCGGCGTCCAGACGATGGATGACCGCGTCGGTAAAAGCCTCCCATCCTTTGTTCTGGTGTGAACCGGCTGTGTGTGCACGCACGGTCAGCGTGGCGTTCAGTAGCAGGACGCCCTGGTCAGCCCAGCGTGTCAGGTCGCCGCTGCGGGGGACGGGTTTCCCCAGATCGGATTCGATTTCCTTGAAGATATTGACTAACGAAGGAGGAAACGGCGCTCCCTCGCGCACCGAGAAACACAGCCCGTGTGCCTGCCCCGGCTCGTGATACGGATCTTGACCGAGCAGCACGACTTTCACCCTGTCGAACGGGCAGTGCTGAAAGGCATTGAAAATGAGGTTTCCCGGAGGGTATACGGTGGCTTGTCCGTACTCGTCGCGTACGAAATCTGTCAATTGCACGAAATACGGTTTCGCAAACTCGTCCGCAAGGCGTTCTTTCCAGCTTTGTTCAATTTTTACGTTCATAGCAGTACTGTTTCATTTACAGGAAGCAAATGTATGAAAAAAACAGGCCGACAGTACGCATTTGCGGAGAAGAAAAAATATTGTTTCATAATTTTGTCGGGTTCCGAAAATTTTTCTTACTTTTGCGACACTTTTTGGCCCCGTAGTTTAGTGAATAGAACGTCAGATTCCGGTTCTGAAGGTCACAGGTTTGAGTCCTGTCGGGGTCACTTGCCCGTTTGGAACGCTTTTCTTCAGACTGTCAGGGGATGAAAACAAGTAACATAACCGGTGTTATTTCGCATGAAGTATTGACGCAGGACAACTGTCAATGAGGTTTAAGATTACATATTATTTCTTTTGTGGTTCTATCGGGAATTGTGTGGAAAGGCATCATAAATGCTATACTGTTTCAGGTAAAGGACAGAAAAATGAATGGGGCTGAACAGCAACTGTATCAACCCCATTCACAAACTGAAATCCCTGTGACTCCGACAGGATTCAAACCTGTAACCTTCTGATCCGTAGTCAGATGCTCTATTCAGTTGAGCCACGGAGCCGTCTTGGCTTGTTTTTACGGGTGCAAAGTTAGGATTAATTTTGGTATTACCAAACAAAAAAAGCAGTTTTCTGACATTATTTTTCTGCAAGAGGATTCCAGCCTTGCGCCTGCAATGCGATTTCTCCACCGTCGCGACCTGCAAGGCAGTTGCCTGCCTCCGCTTCGGTAATATGTCCTATCACTTTGACACCCTTCATATTGTCTATCACATCGTGATATATCAGCGGTACGGTGAAAAGCAGTTCATAATCTTCTCCGCCATTCATAGCCGCCGTGACCAGATTCATGTTGAACTGCTCCGCCATCAAAGCGGTCTGATAGTCAATCGGGATACGGTCTTCGTAGATGCGACACCCCACGCGGCTTTGCTGCGCGATGTGAAGCAGTTCGGACGAAAGCCCGTCCGAAACGTCGATCATGGCTGTCGGGACAATGCCGCTGTCGGCAAGCATCTCGACGACGTCTTTTCGCGCTTCGGGTTTGAGTTGACGTTCCAGAAGATACTCTTTCCCTTCAAAATCAGGGGCAAAATCTTTCTCGCCTTTGAAAATATTTTTTTCGCGTTCCAGCAGTTGCAAGCCCATATAGGCGGCGCCCAGATCGCCCGATACGCATATCAAATCGTTCACTTTCGCCCCGTTGCGGTACGTGATTTTGCTTTTTTCGCCTTCGCCGATGCAGGTGACGCTCACCATAAACCCCGTACGTGACGAAGATGTATCGCCGCCCACCAGATCCACGCCGTACACCTCGCAGGCAAGCAGCAGTCCCGCATAAAATTCTTCCAAATCTTCCACACAGAACCGTTTGGACAGACCAGTCGAAACGGTAATCTGTTTCGGCTGTCCGTTCATGGCATAAATATCGGAAAAATTGACGACAGCCGCCTTGTATCCCAAATGTTTAAGCGGCACGTAAGTCAAATCGAAATGAATTCCTTCCAGCAACAGGTCGGTAGTGACAAGTACTTGCCTGTCTTTATATTCGAGCACTGCCGCATCGTCGCCAACCCCTTTCAGCGTACAGGGATTGACCGGCACGATTTTTTCCGTCAGATGGCGGATAAGTCCAAATTCTCCTAATGTCGCAATTTCTGTTCGCTGCATGATTACTGTCGTAAGATACTGCTTGTTTCTACAAGATGAATATGATGCATAATTTGCTCGTCAAATTGTTTGTTTTTTTCGGTCAAAAACTTCATCCTGATAGGAGCAGCATACAGATGCGTTTTCCATTCATCCGGGACATATGGATTTGAGCGTAACCGGACGGCATCTTTTTCCGTGCATATAATCAATGGTGTATCCGATTTCATGCGCGACAGTTCCGTACTGATTTTCTGGATATCTTTTTTCGTATAGTCGTGATGATCGGGAAAAGAGATGGCTTTCACCTTGTCCGAATACGCTATCATTTTTTCTATCAGCGGTTTGGGATTGGCGATACCGGTCAGCAGCAGGATTTCGTCGTCTTTACGGATATGTTCGAGTTTCAGCGTCCCGCATTTATCCGGGAAAACGCCTTCCAGCGGCAGATAGGAAATGACAGAGAAAAACAGCCTCTGATAAGCCATTAGCTTCATTTCCTTTTCGATAATACAGCAGTCTATCGGTTTCAACGATTCGCTACACTTGCTTACCACCACAATGTTTGCCCGCCTCACGCTGCCCGCCGATTCACGCAAACGTCCCACCGGAAGCAATCTGTCTCTGTAGTACAGTCGATTGCAGTCTGTCATCAGGATGGAAAACGAAGGCTGCACGGAACGGTGCTGAAATGCGTCGTCGAGCAAGACAATCTTCGGACGGACATCTTCCGCCATATTCAGCAAATTGTGAATGCCGCGACAACGGTT
>JAIRLL010000198.1 GCA_031259505.1 Tannerella sp. | reverse complement strand
CGATAAGGTTGCTGCGGTTCGAGTTCCTGCTGACGTCGTTCAGATACAGCGCGAGGGTGTATGAATCGACCGGTTCAGGCACGTGGACGGGAGTGTTCCAGCGGAAACTGTTGTTGTAGTTGAGCGTCGGCTTGCCCAATTTACCCCTTTTGGTGGTAATCAGCATCACGCCGAAAGGCGCGCGCGAGCCATAGATAGAGGATGCGGCAGCGTCTTTCAGCACCGAAACACTCTCTATGTCCTGCGGGTTGATGGCGTTGATGTCGCCTTCCATACCGTCAATTAAGACGAGCACACCCGCCGACGAGCCTTTGCCTATCGTTCCCGTACCGCGAATCTGGATGACGGGATTGTAGGAAGGACCACCTTCGAACTGTGTTACCAGCAATCCCGGCACCATTCCCTGCAAGGCTTGCGAAGCCGTCGCCACGGGGCGTTCCTTGAATACTTTTGCATCCGCAACGCTGACCGAACCCGTCAAGTTCACTTTCTTCTGCGTACCGAATCCGACCACAATTACTTCATCCAATGCCTGAGTATTTTCTATTAGCCTTATTGTAATAGGGCTACCCCCGCCGCCGAGTGATGCGCTGACTTCTTGCGTCATATAACCGACATAGGAGATTTGCAGCACGGAGTTCTCTGCCACCGTCAGCGAGAAATTTCCTTCGGCATCGGTTACGGTTCCGTTCGCCGTTGCACCTTTCTCGATCACATTTGCGCCGATGAGAGGTTCATCACTGGTGTCTGTCACCGTACCCGTGATACGACGGGTCTGCTGCAGGATGACGGCCATGTCCCTGTCGTCCTTTTTCGACAGGATGATATGGTCGTTGACCATCGTGTAAGCGATGTTTTCGTCCAGCATACCGTCCAGCACTTCCGAAACGGGCTTGTCTTTCACCCTGACACTTACCCGCTTGCTTGCATTGATGTTTTTCTTGTTGTAGAAAAACAGATAATCGGTCTGGCGTTCTACTTCTTCCAGTACGTCCGACAGTGTCGTCCGTTCGGCGTCGATCGTCACTTTCGCTTTCTGCGAATAGATTTCAACGGCGCTCGCCTGCAGAAATACGCACATTAATAATACAGTAGAAATCTTCATAATAAAAAATAATTTTCTGATACTTTGTGCAGGATTTTGATACCTGCGTTTAAAATTCTTCATAAGTTTGCATGTTAAGTTTTTTGATTGATAAAAATTTAGTTTAAATTGAAGCGCAAAGGCTTAACTCGCCGGAGAGTACCGTAAATACGCTCCGGCTTTTTTTGCTGTTTTTCAGTCATTTTCTTTCATGTTCCATAGGCAGATAATGTTTTAAGTGTATAAATTCAGTTGTTAATTTCACGCATATTTCACTGTCCGCAAACGCGGACAGTGAGTTTATTCAAGTCTCTGTCATACGAATGGCCTATATGGCGCCCGGCCTTGAATCCGGTTGTCAGCGCGAGGAACAGCAGCGCGCTCCTGATCAGGAAAAAAATACCTTGTTTCTTTGTCATATGTCTGAAAATTAATTATTTAACGGCACAAAAGTAGAGACCGGATGTTACCGGACGGCTACAGAAGTTATATTTTTCTGTTACGTTCGGCAAACCGAATTGTCGCGCTATGCTACGCCGCAGTTATTTGTCGCAGCATTTTCTTTCATGTTCCATAGGCAAATATAGTTTTAAGTGTATAAATTCAGTTGTTAATTTCACGCATATTTCTCTTTCCGCGTTTGCGGACAGTGAGTTTATTCAGGTCTCTGTCATACGAATAGCTGAACGGCATGTCGCTTTTCACCACGTCCATAATGTCGGTAATGCTTTCGTGCTGTCTGAATTTTCCGGTACAGCGGTAGTTCATGATCGACGAATCATTGATGATGATTTGCGTCTTGTAGTAATGCTCCAGCCGTTTGGCCATTTCGGCAAATGTGATGTCATTGAAATAATAGATGCCGTTTGTCCACGAGATGCAGTCGGGCGTATGGACACGGAAGGTTCGTATTTTTTGCAAAGCCTCGTCGTAGAGGAGTTTGTATCCAGGTTGCATGCGGTAACGTTTTGTCGAGCCGTCCGTGCCGGGCACATCGACTTCCACAATGCCGTCGACCAGTACCGTTTCGAAGGCGTCGCTGTTGCTGTATGCATACACGTCGAAGGTTGTGCCCAATGCGGTCACGTCGTAGCGTCCGGTCTGCACCGTAAAGGGACGGCGGGCGTCGCGGGTAATCTCGAACAGTCCTTCGCCATCCAGTGTGACGCGGCGGTCGTGTTTGCCGAAAAGGGCGGGATACGTGAATCGGGTCTGCGCATTCAGCCAGACAGTAGATCCGTCGGCAAGGGTGAGTTTGACGCGCTGGCCGGAAGGGACTTCGATGGTGTGCAGGACGGGCGTCTGTTCGCGCAAAGCATACAGGTACCAGGCCAGCCCGAAGGCGGCAAGGAAAATGGCTGCAACCCCGCCCATTCGACGCAACCACACGACTGGCGCGCTCGTTCGGACGGTGTCTGTATCCTTGCGACCGCGCCGGTCGAGAAGCCGGTCGAAACTGACAGACGGCTCTCCGGCCGGAGTGTGCAGCAAGTACATATCCCAGGTTCTGCGCCATTCGAGATATTCATTCCTGTGTTCGCTGCTCGCGTCCAGCCATTTCCACAAGGCGTTTTCTTCCCGCGGAGAAAGCGTGCCGGCAAAATGTCTGATAAAAATTTCCCTGTCCACCGTATTACATAAATTATTGTCGTCGGTCCCTGCAAAGGATTACATCCGACTTGTATTAAGTATAACAAACAACTCTCGAAAAACCCTAATATGTTTTCCGTTTTTTTTTCGAAGAATCTTGAATTTTGATTTCTGAATTGCCGTTCCCTAAAAAAACAGCAACATGATCCAGTCTTTCAGTTCATGCCGCAATCTTTTCAACGCCTGCGTAATATGATATTCAACACTTTTGACGCTGAGGTTCAGCTTTTCGGCAATTTCCCGGTTGCTCAATTCGTCGAAACGGCTCATGGCAATGATTTTGCGGGTTTGTTCGGGCAGGGAGTCGACGGCATCGCGAATGATCTGTTCCACTTCGTCGCCGAACATCTGTTCAGGCTCACAGGCGGAAAGCGTCGATATGCTTAATTCGTAGTTGCGGACAATGCGTTCGACGTAGACCTGTTCCGCTTCGGCCTGTCGCTTCAATCGATCGATGTGATTCAGGATACGGTTTTTCACCACCGTCAGCAGCCATGCAGGTATGTTACTGTCGGGACGAAGCGTGTCGTGACGTTCCCAAAGCATCAGAAAAGCGTCCTGCACGATATTTTCGGCCACGGCTCTATCGTGCAGATAGCCTCCGGCGAAACTTAACAGGCGGGTGTATAAACTTCTGAACAACACGTCGAAAGCATTCCTGTCTCCCTGAATAATCCTGTCGCTGAATGTTTTGTCAAATATAATCATGGCAGTTGCGAAAAACTTGTTGCAAATATAGCAATTATTCGATTACCGACACAAAAGCCAGGCGAAATTTAAAATTCAAAGGTCAACATATGCTGTTTTTTTATTTCAATGATACTTGCGGAAACAAAACAAGAACGTCTTCCTGTGCGGAAAACGTTCTTTCAAGAATTTACTGATGAAGAAGAAATTGTTATAAATCAGTAGCTTTAACGCGGAAAATCTGACCGTTTCTGGCAAACACCAATTCTCCGTTTTCCTCTTTTCTTTTCTTGACCAAACGTTGAAAAGCCAAACTTGCGCCTTTTACAACGCTTTCCTCAAACTTGCTTAACTCTCGATCATTCATATGTTTCTAATTTATTATATACAACTGCATTAAAAATTTCTTTCCTTCCGTCTTTGAACCCTTTGGCTATGATTTCAATCGGCGACAGGGAATTGTCGGTGATCATCCAGTAATCGCATATCGGCATATACAGTTCGAATAGATTCTGGATACCGGTTCTGTAACGTCGTCGTATGGTCGTTTCCGACACATTGTGACCGCCGGACGCTACCCGGTTTTTCACCCGTTCCACTGCCAGTTCCGGTGTATTCAACCAGAAATACAGCAGTGTCACATAATATCCCTTGTCTTGTGCTCCCTGTAACAGCTTGGCAATCGAACGACTTGCCAAAGTAGTTTCCAGAGCAAACGTTTTCCGCATCGTAATCAGCTCTCTGATACGTTTATACATTATCCGACTTGCCTCCACTGCAACGGCTATACTGTCCGCATTAAAGGGTGACAAGCCCTTCGCAATTTCGTCGGAATTGACAAACTCCTTACATCCTATCATTTCCGGTAGAATCGTATACGAAGCGGTTGTCTTTCCGGCCCCATTGCATCCGGCTATAATGTATAAATTAGGCACAATCCAGTATTTTCGCTGCAAATATATCCATTATATTTTTTACCGGCAAGATTTTCTCAAAAAAAAATGTGTTAAATGTACGGCAAAGTCGCAGTTTTGTCCCGTAAAGCCGCTGTTTCGTCCTTGAATCAGCATTGCTTTACGCGATTAACTCCCTCAGAATGGCATCCGAAACAAACCATCCTTTTTGCGAAATCCGAACGGCGCCGTTTGCTTCCAAAAGCAGTTTTCGGTGGAGATACGGTTCAGCCCGGCGGATGAAATAATCTGACAGTTCATTTCCAAACGTTTCGCGCAGTTCGCGCAGCGGAATCCCCCACATTGTGCGAAGGCGGGTGATGACATATTCGTTGTAGCGTTCCTTTTCCGCGAGCGTTTCTTTCTCCACGACCGGGTTCCGGCGGAGGTATCCGTCGATGTAGTCCGTCAGCGACGCCACATTCCACTGGCGCGAATGTAAATCGAACGAATGTGCGGCCGGTCCGACACCGATATACTTCCGCCCCATCCAATACGCCGAATTGTGACGCGAAAAACAGTCCGGCTTGCAGAAGTTCGATATTTCATAGTGCAGATAGCCGGCCTGCGCCAGTATATTAATTAATGTATGGAAAAAGCGTTCACTCGTTTCTTCGTCCACGGGTCTGATCGTCCCGGCCGCCATCTGCCGGTGAATCTGCGTGCCCTTTTCGAAGATCAGGTGGTAAGCCGAAAGATGGGGCGCATCCAGGCGCACGGCTTCGTGCAGATTTTTCTCCCACTGCACATCTTCCTGGCCGGGCAGGCCGTATATCAGGTCGATACTCAGATTGACAAATCCCCCGTCGCGGCAGCGGTTGACGGCCTCGACAGCCTGCCGGCTGCTGTGTCGGCGGTTCAACATTCGCAGTTCCCTGTCGTCGAAACTCTGAACGCCCAGGCTGATGCGGTTGAACGGGAAAGCGCGCAATGTGGAGAGGTACGTCGGAGTGATGTCGTCGGGATTTGCTTCCAGCGTGACTTCCGCATCATGCAAAACGTCGTAATGCATTCGGATGGCATCGAAAATCGCTTCAAAATCCGCAGCCTGAAGCAGCGACGGCGTGCCTCCCCCAAAGTATATTGTCTCGACGGGATCGCCTCCCGCGTATTCCTTTCGCTGTGTCAGTTCGCTGACAACAGCCTGTACGTAAGACGGCTTGTGTTTCATTTCCGTTTGGGAAAAGAAATCGCAATACGTGCACCGCCTGGTGCAAAAGGGCACATGAATGTATAATCCTGCCATACGTTTGTTATTTGATACCTGACTGTCCGCCTCCGAAAATTTTGCCGGCGGCGTTGCGAAAATACAAAATTATCCGCGAATGCAAAAAAAGTGTTTCGCTATGCGGATATTTTTGTACATTTACAGCGCCGTATGTAATGTTGTTCGAACGGTTCAAGGCAGAAAATGTGTGTGTAATATTTTATCAAACAGAATAATAAACAGAAAGAGCATATTATATGTTTTATAACACTGTTTTCAAACAGCAAAGTGAAGAGGCGATAATTCGTAAACAATCTCTATTTTGCCCCAAAATGGCGAAAGAGCCATTTTATTTTTTGATTATATTTAAACGATTAATATTATGAAGGTTTATCAAACAAATGAGATTAAGAACATTTCCATTTTGGGAAGTAAAGGCGCCGGGAAAACCACTCTCGCAGAAGCAATGCTTTACGAGGGTGGTGTCATAAAACGTCGTGGAACTGTCGAGGCAGGCAACACGGTAACAGACTATTTCCCGGTGGAAAAAGAGTATGGTTATTCCGTGTTTTCGACCACCTTCAGCGTGGAATGGAATGGGAAGAAACTGAATTTTATTGATTGTCCGGGTTCGGACGACTTCATTGGAGGCGCCGTCTCGGCATTGAACGTAACCGATACCGCATTGATGGTGTTGAACGCGCAGTATGGCATGGAGGTCGGAACAGTCAACCAGTTTCGATATACCGAACAGTTCCGTAAGCCGCTGATTTTCATTGTGAACCATTTAGACAACGACAAAGCCGACTATGACGGCGCCGTCGCCCAGTTGAAGGAGAACTACGGCGGCAAGGTGGTGCAGATACAGTATCCCGTCAATCAGGGACTTTCGTTTAACGCCGTGGTGGATGTCCTGAAGATGAAGATGTACAGATGGAAGCCCGAAGGCGGAGCGCCCGAAGTGCTGGACATTCCCGATTCGGAGAAGGAAAAGGCAGAGGATTTGCATGCCAGGCTGGTGGAAGCCGCTGCCGAGCACGACGATGCGCTGATGGAAAGATTCTTTGACGAAGGTACGCTGTCGGAAGACGATATGCGTGCCGGCATCAGGGCTGGCCTGATTACAAGAGGCATGTTTCCGGTATTTTGCGTGAGCGCCGGCAAGGACATGTGCGTACGTCGGACGATGGAATTTCTGGGCAACGTGGTGCCATCGACCGATAAAATGCCGCCGCCGGTAAACACGGACGGGCAGGAAATAAAACCCGATCCCGATGGCCCGACCAGCCTCTTTTTCTTCAAGACAACAAACGAATCGCACATCGGACAGGTATCTTATTTCAAGGTGATTTCCGGGAAAATTAAGCCTGGCGACGACCTGACCAACGCCGATCGCGGTTCGAAAGAACGCATCGCACAGATTTTTTCGGTGTCGGGGCAGAATCGCATCGAAGTGAGCGAAATGATTGCAGGCGACATCGGCGCAACGGTCAAACTGAAAGATGTGCGTCGCGGCAATACGCTGAACAGCAAAGGCTACGACTGCCATTTTGATTTCATCCAGTATCCTGACCCGAAATATCGCAGGGCGGTGAGATCGGTCAACGATTCGGAAATGGAAAAACTGAGCGAAATCCTGCATCGCATGCACGAAGAAGACCCCACCTGGGTTATCGAACAATCCAAGGAATTGAAACAGACGATTCTGTCGGGTCAGGGAGAATTTCATCTCCGGACGCTGAAGTGGCGCGTCGAAAACAACGACAAGATACAAATCGAGTTTCTCGAGCCACGCATTCCTTATCGTGAAACGATTACAAAAGCGGCGCGCGCCGACTACCGTCACAAGAAACAGTCGGGCGGCGCCGGACAGTTTGGGGAGGTGCATCTGATTGTCGAGCCGTATTACGACGGCATATCCTCCGAGCCGAGCATGTACAAATTCGGCGGACAGGAATACAAGATTACGCCGCGCGACACGCAGACGATAGACTTGGAATGGGGCGGCAAACTGGTATTTATCAACAGTATTGTCGGCGGTTCCATCGATGCGCGATTTCTGCCGGCCATCCTGAAAGGTATCATGTCGCGTATGGAACAGGGGCCGCTGACCGGCTCGTACGCCCGCGACGTGCGGATCATTGTCTACGACGGTAAGATGCACCCCGTGGACAGCAACGAAATATCCTTTATGCTCGCCGGACGCAACGCTTTCAGCGCCGCTTTCAAAGATGCAGGACCAAAGATTCTGGAACCGATTTACGACGTCGAAGTGTATGTGCCCGCCGATTATATGGGCGACGTGATGAGCGACCTGCAGGGGCGCCGCGCCGTGATTATGGGAATGAGCAGCGAAAAGGGTTATGAAAAACTGATGGTGAAAGTACCGTTGAAAGAGTTGTCAAGCTATTCGACTTCGCTGAGTTCCATTTCCGGCGGCAGGGCGTCGTTCGTGATGCGATTTGCCAGCTACGAACTGGTGCCGCCCGACGTGCAGGAGAAACTGCTGAAAGAATACGCCGCTACGCAGGCAGACGAATAGTCGCGCGATTTTTTCTCCGTTAAATAAGATGACCGGCACAGCCTCCCGAAACGGCGCTGTCCGGTCTTTTTATACTGTGAGCGGCCAAATGCGCCCTCTGAACCTGAGTTCGATATAAGAAATAGCCGTTTACGGCTTATATATCCATAGAAAACGATGTGAAATGAACGGTTTTGTCCGACGTCATTGCGAGGCACGAAGCAATCCAGTGGGCTGATAATAAGCAAATAACGAAACATGTCACTGGCAGGTACGAAGCAATCCGGAACTTTGTTATCTTTCAATCTCACTTTTTTACTCGCTCCTTCACCGGCACACGGGACATTCCTGCCGGAAGATTTTTCCGATGAAACGGTGTTGAACCCGAAAGAAGCGGAGATGACGCTCTGTCAACTGTTGAAGGTGACCGTCAGTCTGCTGC
>JAIRLL010000252.1 GCA_031259505.1 Tannerella sp. | reverse complement strand
TCATGTATTTCATGAACAGCCAGTCATTCAGCGGATTTAACCGCTCTACGTTCATGCTGATGTCTTCATTCATGTCTTCCGTATTTTTGCTGTAAAGTTAGCGCTTTTTATATTCACACAAAAATTATTTTCGCATGGCGACGCAAAAAAAAAAGATGACGCCGGATACGCTCCGTCACTGCGACTGCGAGGCGCGAAGCAGGAAGCAATCCAGCGCCGGACACGAACCCGGATTGCTTCGGGCTACGCCCTCGCAATGACGCCCGGGCGTTGACACGGCATCAGTTTCGCCTCAAGTCAGAAGAACAGCAGACAAACCGGCTGTTTCGTCCTTATTTCCTGTCCGGTGGATGTCAGTTGGCCTGTTTCCGCGTTGCGCGCAAAGACGACGATGTTGTCTGTCTGCTGATTGGCGACAAAAAGGTATTTCCCGTCCGGCGTGAGGGCAAAGTTGCGTGGCGTGACGCCGGCCGACGTTATCTGCTGGACAAGGGTCAGCCGGCCGTCGGATTCTACTGCAAAGCAAGTGATGTCGTTCGCCGTGCCGCGGTTGGAGGCGTACAGGAAACGGCCGTCGGGCGAAAAACGGATGTCGGCCGCTCCGGTCTGCACATCGCTGCGACGCACGATGGATGTCTCGTGCAGCAGTTTGAGCCTGCCCGTCGCGTCAATGGCGAGGGTCGAGACCGTTCCGTCCAGTTCGTGCAACACGCAGGCGATATATGCAGGAATGAAATCCGGCGAGCGTTGAGCGGCAATGATCTGTTCGGGACAGGGATGGAAGGCGAGATGTCGCGGGCCGCCGCCACGTTTTGGCGTTAAGCTGTCGACGGGCGTCAGACTCCTGTCTGCGGTTTCGGGACAGTAGCGGTAGATCGTCACACGGTCGGTCCCCAGGTCGTTTACCGCCAGAAAAGCGCCGTCCGGCGTGAAAATTGTCTGATGCACGTGCGGCGTTTTCTGTCGTTCGGGATGCACGCTTTTACCTGTGTGATGAATTACCTGCAGCGTATCCGTGAGAGAACCGTCTGTTTTCCGCCCGAAGACGGAAATGGCGCCGCCCGAATAGTCGGCCGTGATCACGTGCTTCTCCGTTACGGACAGATAGCACGGATCGGCGCCGCCGGTCTTCACTGCATTGAGTGGCATCAGGCGACCCGCTGCCCGGTCGAAAGCATAGGCGCGGACTGCACTCCCGGCGCCGTGCTCGCTCACGGCATACAGGAAGCGACCGTCCGGCGACAGAGACAGGTAGCTCGGATTGACCGTTTCGCCGTCCGACGACAGCAGTTCCGCCTTGCCCGCAACGCAGTCTACCGTATATGCATGAATGCCTGTGGCGGCTATATTTCCGGTGTAGCTCCCCGTCAGGAGGCGGTAAAAGCCTTCGCCCGCTGCCTCGGGGACGGGCAGCAGACCGGTGATTAATGACAAAATGACTTGTTTCATATTTGTGAATATAAAGAGAGGTTCGTGCACCAGTTTCTGACTTCGAACTGCAGGGAATGACTGTCGGGGGAACTTATCCTGTGGAGCGCCTCGCTGCCGAACGTTTCCTGCGCCACGAGGGAGGCTGCGGCGCATGATGCGGTGGATGATAGAAATTTTCTTCTTGACGGGTTCATGTCTGCCTGTTCTGTTTTGGACACAAAGCTATGCAATTGTTTTGAATCCGGCAAGTAAGGCGCGCGGAATAAAATGTTTCCCGGATAAAAAGCAGCGAATTGATTCTCCGCAGGAGATACATGTCAATAGAAAAACGAATCATACGCCTCCCGAACCCGTGTTTACAGCGACTTTATCGCCGCCGCCATGTATCCCATCGCGTATGCCATGCCGGCGTGCCAGGGTGCGTCGCATGTCATACGGGGCGTATGGTCGGGGACAAGCGCTCCGTTGAAACCGTTTTTCTTCAATATTTTCAATACCTTTATCATGTCAATGTCGCCCTCGTCTATAAATACTTCTTTATAATGCGGCGCTTTTCCGGTAATGTTTCTGAAGTGAATATATGCTATCCTGTCCTGTCTGCTGTATTCGTCTACGGCATCGTATATGTCGCCTTCCGTCATCTCGGCTATCGAGCCGAGGCAGAACTCCAGTTTGTTTGCCGGGGCGGGATTTGCGTCGATGAGTCTTTGATACATATAGGGCTGATATACCAGTCTGGGCGTATCCCGCACACGGGGCGCGGGCGGGTCGTCGGGATGTGCGGCCATGGCGACGCCTGCCTTTTCTGCCACAGGTATGATTTCATCTATAAAATATTGAAACCTGTTCCACAACTCTTCATGATTTAT
Organism: Tannerella sp.; assembly: GCA_031259505.1. Taxonomy (GTDB): domain Bacteria; phylum Bacteroidota; class Bacteroidia; order Bacteroidales; family Tannerellaceae; genus Tannerella. Next base: position 3,973 of record JAIRLL010000252.1, on the reverse strand, counting down.
CCGGGCTATCTGTCCCGCAGGGGCGTCTTTGTCATAGACCATATTCCATACCATGCCGTTGGGCAGGGGCGTCATATCCACGCCGTCCATACCTGCCGAGATGGCCTGCCCTCTGGCAAATTCTCCTTCTATGCGGGACGATACTCCTGCCAGGGAGAAGTTATATCCGAATACCGGAATGCCCGCCTCGCCCACATTTTTGATCAACTGCTTGATGTTGTTCATCTGTTCCTTTTTGCGTGGGCCGTCGAGCAGAATATCGTACCACATGGCCGGATCGAAGTTTTCGATGGCTTCCAGTTCCAGTCCGTAAGAGCGGATTTCGGCCTTCAGGCGTTTCAGACAGTCGGCGCTCCATATCGTTCCCTCACCGGCGACGCCCCATCCGGCGGCGTCGCCAACGGGCTGGTTGGGATTGTGTTTGCTGTTTTTTTCTGTTCCGAAATAATCCACAAGGTGTATGACTAAATGAGTAGCCCCGCACTGTCTGGCGAACCTGTAGTGCGCCGCATTGAGCATGTGTCTGTATAATCCAAATCCTGATTTCATGCCTGTATTTATTTTATGATTCCGTGTTCCTTTCTTTCGGTCTCGGATCATACTGTATGGTAGACAGGGAATATCCTCCGTCTACGTAAATGTCCGTGCCTGTAATATAGGATGCCCGGTCGGAGCAGAGAAACGCTACCACGGGCGCCACATCGGCTACACATCCGATCCGTCCCTGCGGTATCCAGCGATTAAATTTATCGACGCCGAAGGCGGCTATCTCTTCTCTGTTCATTTCGGTTTCGATGGCTCCGGGCGATACGGTTACTACGCGTATGCGGTCTTCGGCCAGTTCCAGCGCCATGCATTTTGACAGCATTTGCAGCCCGGCTTTAGACGTGCAGTAATGAGTCAGCCCTTTGCGGGGAACCGTGTCGTGGATGGAGGATATGTTGATGATCACGCCGCCGCCGCCGCGCTGCATCCTCCTGCCGGCCTGTTGGGCGCAAAGGAATGCGCCTTTCAGGTTTGTTCCCATAATTCTGTCCCATTCACATTCTTCCAGATCCAGTATATGCGATATGTTTTCCACTCCCGCGTTGTTCACCAGAATGTCTACACGCCCCAGACGGGCGTCCGCATGTGCGAAAAGTTCATCCACTTTTTCCGGGACGGATATATCCGCCTGCACGGCGTATGCTTCTACTCCGTATACCGATTTCAGTTCCTGCACCAGCGCTTCCGCTTTCGCCTGGCTCGCACGGTAGTTGACGAGCACATCGGCTCCACATGCGGCCAGTTCTTTGCATATCCGTGCTCCTATGCCCTGCGCGCCTCCTGTTACTATGGCTTTTTTCCCTTTTAAGTTTATGTCTGTCATTTTCTTTATTTCCTAATGTTACATGATACCGTATTTCTCAAATGCATCGGCAGCGCTCATGCCGTCTTCCAATGCTTTTCGTACTGATTTTTCGCCACGCGCTTTTTCTATGGCCAGGGCAAATGCTTCCTCTGCGACCTGTTGGGGGACGACAAGCGTTCCGTCGCGGTCGCCATACACAATATCTCCGGGATGAATGCGTATTCCTCCAAATTCGATACTTGATCCGTAGTCGATCACCTTGCCTCGCGGGCCTTGATCCTGCGCATAGCTGCCCATCGAAAAAACAGGGAAATTCATATTCAGAATCTCGTTTGTATCTCTTGAAAAGCCGTTCACTACGGCGCCTGCCGCTTTCAGTTTTTGCGCCCTGACGCTCATCAGTCCGCCCCAGAGCGCGTAGCCGGGCGATGCGCCGGAACATACGTACACTTCGTTTTCTTTCAGGCTGTCCAGCGCTTCGAACATGATTCCGAAAGGTTTTTTCATTAAGGGGTTATTGCCGTCCTCCGCCACTTCGTCGAACACGTCGGCCTCCAGCACAGGCATCGCTCGGCCGATCACTGTAGAACCGGCGCACAGCGGCTTGATGGACTGCGGGAGGAACTGACGGCGGAATCCTGTCCTGTCCAGTACGTCCCCGACGAGCGCGACAAACAGTTCTTTCTTTGCAAGGCTGAACAGTTCTTCATCATTTTTCCAGACTGCCATGTCTTTTTGTATTTACTGTTTTACGATCCCGTTTATCAGGGCGCGCAATTCTCTTTGCTGCGCTGCGTTCAGAGGCAGGTAAGAGACGTCGTTCCGGTGCGTGTGGTCGTTTTCTACAATGATAAGGCGGGCTTCTTCGTCCATGGCAATATTATGCCAGCAGCCTTTCGGTATATTGTAGATTTGTCCCTGTTCCATTTTTACCGGTTCATATTCCAGAGTTTTGTCGCCGGGCTTCCCTGCGATAAGGACAGCCGTGCCTTTTAGCAGGATAAACACTTCGTCCGTCCGGTTATGCACTTCCAGTCTGTCTATCTCGTTCAGTCCGTGCCCGGGCAGACAGTTCAGTATGGCGACCTGCCATCCCCGACGGATGAGTACGGGGTTATACCCGATACCGTCGTACACATATTTTTCAATACTGTTCATAGTTATTTATTGATAAGAAATTAATATCATTCCCGTTCCGAACGTTCCGGGAAGGTTTTCGACGCGCCGGATCTCGTTCCGGACGGGAGGAAAAGGCGCAATACTGTATCTGTCCCGCATCGCTCAACGTTTTATTCGGGTGGAGCAATAAAGAATATAGGCGAGCGCGCAAAGCGGTATCACCAGACTTGCCCGCTGTGTGGTTGCATCTGCCAGAATACCCATCAGCGGCGGAATCAGCGCGCCGCCCGAAACGCCGATGATCATCATGGCGGATATTCCGTCGGCGTATTCCTTTTTATACTGCAATGCGGTTGAGAAGATGATGGCAAAGATATTGGCGCACGCCAGCCCGATAATAGAGAGACTGATGTAGAGCGCCGTCGCATTGCCGGCCAGCAAAAAGACCGGGAAACCGAGGATGCCGATGACAAGAGAGGCTGTAAAGAACTTTCGCACGGGCAGCCTGCCGAGAAGAATGGCGCCGCCGAATGTTCCGGCCGTTCTCGCAATAAAGTAAAGGGTACAGGCATAGCCTCCTTTTTCAAGGGAGAGGCCGTAGCTCTCCTGAAAGTATTTGGGGACGGCCGTCAGCAGCCCGACCTCAAATCCTACGCCGAGCAGAATGGCGGTGAAAAGCGTCAGCAGATATTTATCTCTGAACAGGCTGAGAATGGGCTGTCTGTTCCCTGCTTCCGCGATCTGTTCCTCCCGAATCGGGGTGAGCAGCAGCCATACGAACGAACATGCCGTGACAGCCGCACAGGCAGGAAAGATGTATTTCCAGTTACCGAGCGTTGCTGCGGCAAAGCCTGCTGCAACCGGCCCCGACGCCGATGATATGGCTTTGATAAACTGTCCGAGCGTAAGCATGCCGGTCAGTCTGTCGGCTCGGGAAACATTCGTGACCAGCGGGTTCAGCGACACCTGGAGAATCGTATTCCCGATACCCAGCAGGGCAAAAGCCGTCAGGGCGGTAAGAAAGGAATAATCGAGCAGAGGTATCATCATCCCTGCGACCGTTATCACGGCGCTGACGAGCACAGTCTTTTTGCGTCCGATGCGCCTCATCAGGATGCCTGCCGGCAGGGAGCACACGGCAAACCAGAGGAAGACAAGCATCGGCAGCAGGTTGGCCGTCCTGTCGTTCAGCGCAAAATCCTGCTTCACGTAGCTTACCGATATGCCCACTACATCCACGAATCCCATCACGAAGAAACTGAAAAGGACGGGCAGCAGTTTTATTGCGGAATATTGCGATTCCGTTTTCACTGTATTCATATTATGGCGACTGCTTTCCGGAATGGATAACTTCGGAACATGTTCCGGAAACACGGGAACATGTTCCGGAAACACGGGGACATGTTCCGGAAATACGGGGACATGTTCCGGAAACACGGGGACATGTTCCGGAAACACGGGGACATGTTCCGGAAACACGGGGACATGTTCCGGAAATACGGG
>JAIRLL010000155.1 GCA_031259505.1 Tannerella sp. | reverse complement strand
CAGGATGTCGGCCATAATGCCGAAAGCGATCAGTCCCGGCACGAGGAAGTCGATGTAGCGCACGCCTTTCAGGGTGAGAGGCGAGACCTGCACCTGTACCGTTTCGCCCGGCAGGACGGGCTCGTGCATCAGCGCCGACAGCCGGGTGCAGGCGAGTTGAGCCTGCGAATTGAGCGGGTCGAAATGATAGCGCACACGTCCCAGCGAATCGTCGACAATCATGTCTGCCTCACCCCGCTTCAGTGCGATGATGGCTGTATGCCAGTCGGCGCGTTCAAACGTAAAAGCCGTATTTCCCAACGTGCCGTCTTCAATCCGCCAGACGCGCTGCCGGCCGTTCTTTCCCGGTGAGGCATGGATGTCGAGCAGCGAGTCAAGCTCGGCCACATGCTCGGCCACCAGCATTACCCTGAACTTTGTTTCCGTGTTTTGCATAAAGGCCAGCCCCAGTCCGATGGAAATCAGTATCGGGAAAACCATCCCCCAGAAGAGTACTTCCGGTTCGCGGACGGTTTCGAGGAACTGTGCGATGCAAAGCCTGTAGAGTTGATTGTCTGCAAGCGATTTCATGATTGCGAAGGGATTAGGTTCGTATTGTCGGCAAGCTGCTTGCCGGTCAGTTTGATAAACAGTTCGTCGAGGCTGCGCGCACGACCGTCGTCGAGCAGCGTTTTCAAGTCGCCTTCGCGTAGGATTTTCCCTTCGTCCACGATGATGATGCGGTCGCAGAGCGATTCGGCCTCTTCCATATAGTGTGTGGTGAGAATCAGCGTCGTGTTGCCTTCTTCTTTCAGTGCGTGCAGGATATTCCACAGGTCGAGGCGCGAATGAGGGTCGAGGCCGGTCGTCGGTTCGTCGAGGAAGAGCGCCTGCGGCCTGTTCAGCAACGCCACGGCCAGCGCCAGCCGCTGTCGCTGTCCGCCCGAAAGCGTACCGGTCAGCGCCTTCTGCTTGCTCTCGAGTCCCGTCAGGGCTATCACTTCGTTTACGCGCGTTTTGCCCAGTCCATAGAAACTGGCAAAGAGACGCAACGTTTCGTGGACGGTCAGTTTCTCGGTGAAGCGCGTTTCCTGCAACGACAGGCCGATGATTTTTCGCAGTTCGCGCTCATGCTTCTGCCAGTTTTTTCCCCGGACAAGGATTGTTCCGCTGTCGGGGCGGCGCAGTCCTTCCATCATTTCCACCATCGTCGTCTTTCCCGCGCCGTTGGGGCCGAGCAGGGCGGTAAACTCGCCTGCTGCAATGGAAAACGATATTCCGCGTACTGCCTGCACGTCTTTGAACGACTTGTATACATCAATTACTTCAATTTCGTGCATATTATATATATTACTTCAAGATTTGAAATTCAGGATCAGTCTTCATTCAGGAATTTGACGGCAAACCGCACCATTCCTCCTGCGGCATACGTCAGGGCGTCTTCGTCGAGATCGAAACGGTCGTTATGATGTTCGGCGCCGCTTCCGAGTTCGTCGTTCCTTATTCCGGCAAAGACAAAGACGGAGGGAGCGAGGCTGCTGTATTTCGAGAACGTTTCGGCGGCATACCAGATATGTTCGTCGGAGGTGAGCGTGCTGCCGGGATAGATTTCTTCGATGGCACTGTGTGCGAGGGCGGTCAGTTTGCCGTCGTTGACGACGGGCAGGAGCAGGATGTCCATGTCGTCGCGAAACCGCGCGTCGCAGCGGTGTGCGGCGGCCGTGTTCGCAGCTACCCGGCGGATGATGTCGAAGCCTTTCTCGGCTTCGTCACGGTCGAAGAAGCGTATCGTGCCGCCGATGAAGACGGAATTGGGAATGACGTTGTTTGCCGCGCCGCCGTGTATCTGCGAGATGCCGAGCGTGAGCGTTTTGGTGATGTCGCGCTGGTTGTTCCATGCGATGGAGATGCCGCCGAGGATGTCGGCCGCAGCAAAGATCGGATTGATGGACAGATCCGGACGCGAGGCATGACCGCCCCGGCCGGTGATGTCGAAAGAGACCGTTCCCGCCCCGGCCATCAGCGCCCCTTCGCGAACGAAGAACTCACCCGTCCGGATCGACGACCGCAGGTGATTGCCGTAGAAGGCGTCGATATGCAGCGGCGCCAGCGCTTCGACCATCTGGTCGATGCCTGCGCCTGTCTCTTCGCCTTCTTCGAATATGAACACGATTTTTCCCCGCAGTTCATCTTTCATTTCGCAGAGTATTTTCATCGCGCCTAACAGGATAGCCATGTGTCCGTCGTGCCCGCAGGCATGTGATACGCCATCGACGGTCGAGACCCATTTCTTCCGCTGTTTCAGGTTCTCCGGGTTTTCGTGTATCGGCAGGGCATCGATGTCGGTACGCAGGCCGACTGTTTTTCCCGGTCTGCGCGTGTCCAGTACGGCGTAGAAACCCGTGCCTTGCACCTTCGTGACGGGCAATCCGGACTTTGCCACCTCGCTTTGCAGAAAACGCGCCGTCGCGTATTCTCCGGACGACACTTCGGGATGTTCGTGCAGGTATCCCCGCACTTCTTTCATGTAACTTTCCTTCGCCCGTACTTTTGCCGCGAGCGTTTCCTTTTCGGCGGGTTTCCATGCAATTGCGGACAGTGCAATCGCGCCAGGCAGGAGAAAGATCATCGCCCGCTGCACCATGCAGTCAAATCTCATTTTTTTCATATCGAACAGCATTATGATTGTGAATATTCGGCTGCAAAGGTAATTAATATATTCAAAATACAGGATTCAAAAATTCAGGATTCAAAAATTCAGCTATTCAGTCATTCAAAATATAAATATTTTTCAACTTATTTATCTTGCATCCCAAAAAGGTCTGATAAATCATTTTGCCCGGAAACGGCTCAGTACGATCCGTCCCCTGATTTCGGGAATCATATCGGAAACATGCAGCTCTTCAAACAGATATCTGTCCGCATATTTCTCAATAATTGCCGGAAAAACCTTTTCGGCCGAAAGGAAGTAGCCCGACAGCGGTTTTTCGGCATCCAAATCGTGGAAACTGTTATCCATATAAAAATTCAGTCCGTACATGTTCGGATAGAGGCGCAGGTTGTTGACGACATACACGTTTGTTTCGTCCACCGGAAAGCGGCGACGTATTTCCATGGCAAAGGGACGCGACGAACCTTCCCTGTGGATTTTCCGCATCACGACGCCGTCGATAAACAGATTGATCGTAAACATGACGAAGATCGTGGAATAAAGTATCTTGATGTTGTTTCTTTTCACCATCTGATAACAGAGCGTCGCCAGCGCCGCCAGCATCAGTGCAAGCACGGAAAGTGTGATTGCCGACGGCGCCAGCGACAGTGCAACCGCCCTGAGCGTTTCGAGCGACGATGCGCGCGTAATGTAAGGTGACACAAGACCGTACATATCCATCAATCCCGTTTGCTGCAACACGGCCAGAACAGTGACAGACGCAACCAGCGTCGCCAGCACGCCGGCAAATACCCGCATGACCATTGAGCGGCGCTCGACAAAGTGCAGGATATACTGCGACATGAACAGTGCGATAAACGGATAGGCCGGCATCAGGTACACGCTCCGCTTGCTGCTGGGCAAACAATAGAAAAAGACGATGCACACCGATGCCACCAAACTGAACAGACGCACTTTATCCATCGCAAAAATGACATCCCGGCATTTCGACAGCCACTTTCGCGGCGGACTGTCCGGCCTGGCGATTTTCAACCCGAACAGCGAAATGAAAATCAACAGTGTCCATGGAACGAAACCGGCCGCCAGCGTGACAAAGTTATACCACGCGCCGTTTTCATGCCCGAGTTCATAGTGTATGTTCGAGGATTCCAGATGAAAGAATCGCCCGAAATTTTCCGCCAGCGCCACATTCAGAAAGTCGTTTCCTCCGCGCAGCCACGCTTCGATATACCAGACCGACGGGATGAGCACGGACGATACGGTCACATACGTCAGCGACTTGATGATCTTTCGCCCCCGATACCGGCGAAGCGCCAGCAGGTACGTGCCGAAGACGAACAGCGGCACAATCAGCCCGACAGGCCCCTTCGTCAGTATCGCGCCCGACAGAAGGACAGGAATCTGAACCGGCAATCCTTTCAATTCCATCCTGTCTTCCCATCGATAGAGTTCAAGCAGCCCGGCGACCATAAACGCCGTCAGCAGCATGTCGACCCGCGCCGCCAGACCTGCACGGTGTATCTCGACGCACGTGAGCAGCAGCAACGTCGCAATAAACGCTTCCTGAAAACGCACCCGTCGCCCGAAAAACAGCAGCACGCACGCCAGCATCGCCGTGTACGCCAGTATCGAAGGCAGACGCGACGTGAATTCCGTCACCTGTCCGTCCGGCAGAGAAAAGACGGCTATCATCCAGTGCATCATCGGAGGCTTGTATGCAAATTCGTTTGCATAGACTTTCGGCAGCGTCCAGTCGCCGGTTTTCAGCATCGAGACGGCAACCGCCGCTTCGCGAGGCTCGCCCTTGGTCGAAAAACCGTTCGTCGCCGCCCACGGCAAAATGGATATGAGGCAAACAAAGATAACCGTGCTTACCGGTTTCTGCAAATACAGATATTGAAGTGCTGACGTTCGCATATTCTCGCGTTTTTTTGTTTAAACTGTTTTCTTCGGGAATAATGCTATATCGCAGGCAGAATCTCGATCCAGTAGCCGTCAGGGTCTTCGATGAAATAAAGCCCCATATCGATATTCTCGAAGCATATACATCCCATCTGCCTGTGATATTCGCGCACTTCGGCATAGTCGCCGCGCACGCGCATGCAAAGATGAAATTCACTTTCGCCCAGGTCGTAAGGCTGGGGATGATCACGCAGCCACGTCAGTTCCAGCGAAAAACCGGTGAGACCGTCCGTCAGGAATATAAGCGCGAACGAACCGTCGGGCGCTTCCTTGCGGTGTGCAACTTTCAGACCCAGCGCCCTGTCATAAAAGGCAATACTGCGTTCGAGGTCTGTTACATTAAAATTGAAATGATCAAATCTGGCGTTCAGTACCATTTTCTTTTATATTATATGTTATGTTTTCAATCAAAACTCGACACTTTCGCCCTGCACATGCCAGGCGGCAAAACGGCATCCTGCACGCACGGCATACGGTTGAAAAGCGTTTGCTTCCGCATACGAAAGACCGAAATGCATCGGCGAAAAAAGCCCGCAACGGATACGGTCGACAAACTGTTCCGCCCCCAGCATATAATCCTTTCCAAGACGGGGATCCACCGGAAACATGGCCGCATCCACGCAGTCAGTCTCCTGCCGTATGTCCGCCACTTCTTTCAGAAACCACTCCTCGCTCTGACGCACTTCTTCGGCCGTCGATTCCTCTTTCCAGTGCCAGTTGTTCAGGTCGCCGGCATGAAAAAAACGTTTCCCCTCCGCTTCCACCAGAAAGGAAACCCCCACATCCGTCGAACCGAAAACCTTGACGGTCAATATATCGTCCGCCCACGTCTGCCCTTTCGCCACGTAATCGGCATCCGACCGGTACGCCGGATATTTCTGCAAAATATCGTCCGAAAAAATGTATCGAATGTCAGGCCGTTGCTGCTTCCACTGCAACACTTCATCACGGAAATGATCCGGATGCCAGTGCGATACAAGCACATACATCCGACCCGGAAAAGACGCCAGGCCGCGATGCACATACGCATTATCCGAATCCCTGTAATAATCGAACACGACGGTCATCTTCCCGCCTTCGACCACAAACCCGCTGTGAAACACATAAGTCAATTTCATATACAGTCAAAATACACGGCAAAAATAAGCATTTTAAAATAAAAATTCGAGCTCTTGCCGGAAAAAAGATTCGTCCGGACGCATGTCATGCCCTCGCACCCGTCCGGACAGCAACGGATTTCCTCTCCGCACCTCTCCGCATCCACTCCGTCGAACTTATTACACAGAGATATCATTTTGTTTGCGGATTTCGGGAAAGACATGATTATGGCAAAAGAACTGCTATACCAGAAACCATTCACCTCATTTATTGTCAGTTGACAGAGTGTCACATGCAGAGGGCGACTTGTGCGTCGATGAACGGAACCGTCCGGCCCGGAATAAAATACGCGCCGGACGATTTTTTTTTGCAGCCAGGTATTGCACAGTTGAAAAAATAGCTGTACTTTTGTCCCGCATTTCATAAAAAGAAAGGCTGCATGATTTTCTTCCTTAGCTCAGTTGGTTAGAGCATCTGACTGTTAATCAGAGGGTCCTTGGTTCAAGTCCAAGAGGAAGAGCCGGCCGGGCGGATTGTTGACTGCAAATGCATTTATTCCTGTTTTCGCGATTATCCGTATTTTTTCTTTTTTGCGACATGTTAACATGAGAGGAGAACCATAATTTTCATATTTGCATCATACTTAAGCACAAACTATAAACAAACGGTTGCCGCATGGATTTACCTTACAGGTACAATACGTCAAAACTGCTGCTTATCAGCATACTGAGCGCTGTCTTTATCATTTACCCCAACATTGCCTGCCTTTCGTGGGAGTTGAGCCAAATGGACAGGATGGTGCATCCTGCGCACCTGTCTTTTTTCGTCTTCAGATACTTTTTCTTCACGGCGCTCATATTTGCAATCTTAAAATACAATCTGGAAAAGATTAAAACCGTCAGTTTTAAGAAGCGGCTGATAAAAACGTTTGTAGCGGCAGTCGTCGCCTACCTGATATACGTATGTATTTCGCACCTTTTCAGTATCAAGGCCGACTGTTTTACGAGTATCCTGCTTTTTCAGTTCTTTGTTGTAGGCATCGTGTGCACTTTTGTAGGGCACGTTTTCCTGCTGTACGCCGTGCAGTGGAAAAAGGAACAGGAAATAGAACAGCTTAAGATCGAAAACCTGCAAAGTCGCTACAATGCCCTCACCAATCAGATTAATCCTCATTTTTTCTTCAATTCGCTGAACGGACTGTCCGCTCTCATCCGGAAAAAGAACGAAGAAAATACGCTGGCGTATGTAAACAAACTGTCGGACGTTTTTCGCTATATACTTCATAGCGAGAAGAAAGAGCTGGCCACGCTGGGCGAAGAACTGGCGTTTGCCGAAGCGTTTCGCTACATGATGGAAGTGCGTTTTGCCAACAAGCTTGTGTTTAACATCATCGTCGCCAAAGAAAAGATGAACCTGAAGCTGCCCGCGCTGTCCTTGCTTCCGTTAATCGACAATATCGTCGTACACAACGTCATAGACAGTCAGCACAAAATGGTGGTGGATATATGGCTGAACGAACATACGGAACTGGTCGTCTCCAATCCCGTTTATCCGAAACAGTCGCCGACGCCAACTGCCGGCACGGGGCTTCAGAATCTCCAGCACCGTTTTATTTTACTTATGAACAGGCAAATACGCATCGAGCCGGGTGAAAAGATATTCAGAGTTTACTTACCGCTAAAACAGCAGAAAGATGAGAATACTGATAGTTGAAGACGAAACGGTTGCCAGCGAAAACCTGGTGGCCATGCTTGCGGAAACCGACCTCGCCATCGAGATAGCAGGAATTACGGAAAGCATCGAGCAGACCGTCTTCTGGCTGCAAATCAATCCTGCTCCCGACCTTATTTTTATGGACATACACCTGTCCGACGGCGCGGCGTTCACTATTTTCAACATCATCCGGATGGAAACACCCGTCATATTCACGACGGCATACGACGAGTATGCGCTCGAAGCGTTCAAGGTGAACAGCATCGACTATCTGCTTAAACCCATCAAGGCGGACGAACTGAAGCGCGCGCTGGACAAGTTCGGCAAACTGACAAACGCCGACCTTCTGCAATACCTCTCGCAGGTGGTACAACTGGCGCCTGTGCCCGGATACAGAGACAAACTGCTGATTCCGATCAAAGACAAACTGCTGCCGGTGGACATCGACAGTATTTCGTGTTTTTATACTACGGACAAGAATACGCGCGTCTACCTGAAAGACGGCAAATATCATCCCTACAACAAGACGCTGGAGCAGGTGTTCACATCGCTGAATCCTGCCCGTTTCATCCGTGCGAACAAACAGTATGTGCTTGCGCGCGACAGCGTGAAAAACATCACCGTCTGGTTCGACAGCCGCCTTCTTGTGACGCTCGACGTCGAAGTGCCCGAACGGATTTACATCAGCAAAAACAAGGCGGCAGAATTCAAGTTGTGGATGACAAAAGGCACATCCTGAATTTTGAATTTTGAATCTTGCATCTCACAACCCCAGCAATTCATGTGTATCTTCCACAAACCGGCGGTACATCGCACGCTGCTGTCCGGTCATCCCGATCGTGTCGGCAACCCATTCGGGCAGGATGCGGTAGTCGGGCATCAGCACCCACACGGGGACGGGCGTCAGGCGGATGCGAAGCTGCCTGCCGTCTTCCTTCTCGACATCGATCACCGCAATCAGTCCTCCGTCCGAATAGCGCCAGCGCTGGTTGGATACGAGGTTGCCCAGCGAATAGACCGTTACGGCGCGGGTGATGCTGTCGGCGTCGATATGCTCCTCAAACGGCTGTATCGTGTGCGGATGGCTGCCGATGACCATGTCGGCGCCTCTCTGCCGGCAGAAGGCGTCCAGCATCCGCTGTCTGTCGTCCGGCCGGCGGGCGTATTCTTCACCCCAGTGAAAGAAGACGATGACGCAGTCCGTCATGCGGCGGTCGATTCGCGCCAGATCGGATGCAATCGTCGCCGTGTCTGTCAGGTTGACGATTGCGTTTCCGGGTATGGCCATCCCGTTTGTGCCGTAGGTATAGTTCAGCAGAGCAAAATGGATGCCGCGCGCCACAAAATGGAGCGGATGCAGTGCGCGGTATTGCAGGCTGTCAGTGAAAACGCCAGTAGCGACGATGCCGCAGGAGTCAAGATATTCGCGAGTGAAGGAAATGCCGGCAAGGCCGTTGTCGCAGATGTGATTGTTGGCGAGGGCGACGATGTCGATGCCGATATCTTTCAGCGCGTCGGCAATCTGTGCCGGCGAGCGGAAGCGGGGGAAGCCCGTGTAAGGTTTGTGCGGTGTCAGCGTCGTCTCGAAGTTGAGTATGGCGGCATCAGCTTCGCGAAACAGGTCTCTCACATATTGAAACGATTCCGAATAGTCGAACGAGCCGTCGGGCGTGCGTGCAGCGTTTATCTGCGTCGTGTGCTGCATCAGGTCGCCGGCAAAGACAAGACGCGCGCGGCGGACGACGGACGTGCGATCTGCCTCATCCGCCGTCGAACGGCACGTATCCTCCTGCAGGAAATGCAGTATCAGGGCGCACAGCGCCAGCAGACATGCGATGCCGCATCCGATGTATGCCGGCAAATTATCGCGTTTCATACTTCTCCACCGTTCTCATACCATGATGCGTACATGTGATAGTTGCGGGCTATTTTCCGGTTGATTTCGCTTGCCTGTCCGGGAGCAACTTTCTTGACGAATCTGGCAGGGACGCCTGCATATATGCTGCCTGCCTCTACCTGCGTGCCGGCAAGCACCACCGAGCCTGCGGCTACAATCGCGCCTTCGCCGACGACGGCATGGTCGAGCACCACCGCTCCCATGCCAATCAGCGCGCTGTCGCATATTTTCGCCCCGTGGACGGTTACGTTGTGGCCGATCGAGACGTCGTCGCCGATCTCGATTGTCGACTTTTCATATAACGTATGCAGCACGGAACCGTCCTGTATGTTGACGCCACGGCCTATGCGGATGGAGTTTACATCGCCCCGCAACACGACGCCGTACCAGATGCTGCAACCTTCGCCTGTCACCACGTCGCCGATAATCACCGCCGTTTCGGCCACAAATGTGCCCTTCCCAATGATGGGTGTAATTCCTCTGAGAGGTCTGATCAATGCCATAAATTTATCCGTTTGTGTTTGTCCGTACAGAGCGCAAAGGTATGATTATAAATTCGAGATTCAAAATTCATCATGAAGAGGGGATGGAATATTGGGTTAATCTGAAAATAACGCCACAGATTACAAACTGCAAATAAAAAATATGTTTGCCGGCGTCCGCTCAAAACCTGCTCCCGCCTTTCGGACAATCAAATAAAAGCATACCGAAGTAGCATATATGCCATCCTGTGATCCGCCAGCAGGCGCTTAATAAATCGCTTTAAAAAAATGATAATGATTTTTTCTGTACCTAAAATCCGCAATCAAATAATTTGTTAGTTTCGGTAAAAATACAGTAGAGGCACGGAGATTTTTTCGGGTCGATTTAATACGTATTTTGCGTTATCTGCTGAATTTTTGGCCTCG
>JAIRLL010000148.1 GCA_031259505.1 Tannerella sp. | reverse complement strand
TCCCGCCGTGACGCGGCGCGCGCCGCGTCATTGCGAACCCGAAAGGTGAAGCAATCCGGTAGAATAATATCACAAAATTACACCGCGCAGTATAAGATCAAAACTCCGGCGTCCTACCTTTTTAGCAGGAATTTCTACCTCTGAGCCGGGACATCCTACCTTTGAGCCGGAAAATTTAAGTTTTTTGGCAGGAGTTTTAAACTCGGAGGCAGGTGTTTTGACCTTTTTGGCGATAAAATTAAGTTTTGAGGCAGGAGTTTTAAGCTTTTAGGTATAAATTTTAAGCTTGGAGGCAGGAGTTTTAACCTTTTTGGCAGTAATTTTAAGCTCTGGGGTAGATGTTTTAACTTTTTTGGCAGGAAGTAGGGGCTTTGAAGTAAAAAAATCCCCGCTCGCGGTGTCAAAGTTGACTTTCGGAGCGGGGAATTTTGCCGTTCAGGGCGTTGCGTTGCCGTTAAAAACCATCTATTCCTCATTTTTACGCTTCACTCTGGGGAAACGGGTTTTCAGGTCAGCATACACTTCCTTGGCGCCGGGGATGTTTTGTGCAGCGGCGGCTTTGGCGGCATTGTAGAACACGAGCGCTGCCTGATAGGCTTCGCTTCCGGCTATCATTACGGTGTCGTCGATGTCGCTCGCCAACTGTTTGGCGACGATATGCACCGTGCGCAATCCGGTAACGTCGCTCATATCCGTGTCAAACGCCTTCATGTCGAGATACGACGGGCACAACTGCGGATACCGGTGTGCATAATCCCTCGCCTTTTCGACGAAACTCAGCGACTTGTCACCCATTTTTGGCAAATCGCGCCGTTCGGTCGGAGTAAGCGGAAGCAGATAGGGGGCAAGCAGGGTAAGAGTTTCGTCGATGTGTGCCTGTGCCTGCGCCAGTACTTCGGGCGGGATAGGGGTTACATGTTTATCTTCCATGTTACTTCTGTTTTAAATGTTAATACTGGAAATAATCGACGCAAAGATAATGAAATATTTTGAGATGAAGTTTTTATTTTCACATGGAATGATTTTTTTTTTACTGTGCCTTTGTCGCCGATAATAATTTCAATATATGTTTGATGGATATAACTGTTTCCATGAAAAGCTGTTACCTGAACCGTCTGGTCAGTTCGTCGTCGGTCAGTACGGTCATGATGGTTTTGCCGTCGGGGGTGAGGTTGTTGGCGTCCAGCGAGAAGAGTGCGGCTACGATGGATTCCATTTCTTCTGCCGTCAGCGTTTTGCCCGGTCTGATGGCGGCTGTTTTTGCGAGTGCGAGCGCGAGCGTTTCGGCCTTGCGGCTGTTGTTGGCGACGCCGTGTTCCATGACGTTGTCGACGACTTCTTTCAGCAGGGCGGTCGGGTTGCAGTCCTGCACGCCGGCAGGCAGTCCGTTGATCGAATAGCAATTGTTGCCCATCGGGTTCAGTTCGAATCCGAGCCATTGCAGTTCGTCGGCTACGGCAGGCAACAGCGCGGCTTCGGCGGGCGTCAGTTCGACGATTTCGGGGAAGAGCATCTTCTGCGAGAGGCTTTTGCGTTGCGTCGTGTTCGACAGATACTGTTCGTAGAGGATGCGGATGTGCGCGCGGCGCTGGTCGATGACGGCCAGTCCGGATTTGAGCGGCGTGATGATGTAGCGGTTTCTGAACTGAAAGCATGGGGAGGCGACGCCCGGAAGGAGCGGGAGGGCTTCGTCGTCGTGTCTGTCCGGCGCGGCGAACGTTTCCTGCGTCGTGTCGCGGTCGTGTTCGAAGCCTTTGTACAGCGCCGCCCAGTCCTGTTCGGCGGCGGGATGCGATGACGGACGGAAAGGATTGTATCGGGGATTGACATCCAGTTGCGGCGGCGCGACGGTGGCGCCGGCGGGATTGTAGACCGGGATGTCGAGCGTTTTTTCCATGTCGAAGTCGATGCTGGGGACGGCGTTTGCCTTTCCCAGCGTTTCGCGCACGGCGGATGCGAGGATTTGCCATATTGGCCGTTCGTTTTCGAATTTTATCTCCGTTTTGGTCGGATGGATGTTGACGTCGATGGTCGAGGGATCCAGCGTGAGGAAGATAAAATAGTCGGGAATCTCTCCAGCGGGCACGAGCGGTTCGTATGCCTGCATCACTGCCTTGTGGAAGTAGGGGTGGCGCATGTACCGTCCGTTTGCGAAGAAGAAGTTGAGGTAGCCCCGGCGTTTCACCGCGTCGGTATGTCCGATGAATCCTTCGATGCGGACGATGGTGTTTTCCGTTTCGAGCGAGAGCAGCTTGCGGTCGAGTTTTTTTCCGAAGACGTTGATGATGCGCTGCCGCAGTCCCGAGACGGGCAGATTCAGCAGTTCCGTGTCGTTGTGTTTGAACACGAAGGCGATGTGCGGGTTGACCAGCGCCACGCGTTCAAATTCTCTTATGATGTTTCGCAGTTCCGTTTCGTTGGATTTGAGGAAGCGCCGTCGCGCCGGGACGTTGTAGAAGAGGTTTTTGACGGAGAAGGCGCTGCCGTCGATGCCGGCGTCGGGTTCGACGGATTCGAGCGTCGAGCCGGCGACGGACAGTTTCGTGCCCAGTTCGGCGCCTTTGAGGCGCGTTCGGAGTTCGACCTGCGCCACGGCGGCGATCGAGGCGAGCGCTTCGCCGCGGAAGCCCATCGTGTGCAGGCGGAAGAGGTCGCGGGCGTCGACAATTTTGGACGTGGCATGGCGTTCGAAAGCCATGCGCGCGTCGGTGTCCGACATGCCTTTTCCGTCGTCGACGACCTGTATCAGCGTACGTCCCACCTCTTTGACGTGCACGGCGATTCGCTGCGCGTCGGCGTCGACCGCATTTTCCATCAGTTCTTTTACCACGGATGCGGCGTTCTGTATCACTTCGCCTGCCGCAATCTGGTTTGCGATGTGGTCGGGTAGCAAGTGGATGACGTCGCTCATTGCTTTATGAACAGGTACCAGAAGATAAAACCGAGCAGCGCCAGGACAAGTATCAGGCGCATGTTCCTGTACACGCGGTTGCGTATGTCGTCGCCTTTCATTTTGCTTTTTTTCAGGTGTGTCGTCCCTTCGATGAAAGCGCCTTTGATGGAGGGCTTGTAGTCTTCGGGGTTTTCTTCCAGTACGCCCATTTCTCTTTTTACCTTGCGGATACGGTCTTCAAGCGCTTCTTTTCGCGGGTTCCAGTAGATGGGTTTGTGTTCGAACTGGCGCGGTTTGCGCATGTCGTAAAATGAAAACAGTTTCATAATGTCAGTTTTTTTTTCAGGTTTGCGGTGCGAAGTTACGGAATTTACTGCTTCTTTTGGGTTTTTCGTCCACATTTCTTTCAATCACGCGGTAGATGTCGTCCCGGTCGCGCGGGCGGAGATCGTCGTACCAGTAGAAATCCTTCAGCGTGCGCTGTTCGGGCGCGAGGAGGAAGACCGGCGTGTAAGCGCCTTGCGGTTCAGGCCATATCAGGAGTTTTTCCAGCTTGCCGTCTTCGAACCATATTCTGAGATAGCTGCTTTGCGTTTTGTTCATTTCCGTGATTGTGCCGTCGTTTTCCGTCGAGTACCAGATGGTTTCGGCGTTTCCGTTGACATAGATCATGTGTACGGTTTTTCCTTTGAACCAGGCATACATTTCCCGTCCTTTCAACTGGTTGAAGGCAGAAGAGTCCAGTTGCTGTATGGCAAAGGCGAACGGCTGGACGAGGATATAGTCTACCGTGCTGTCGCGCATGTAGGCTTTGATGGTGTCGCCGTAGAGCTGGTACTGTTCGTTCCACAGGACGGGGTCGTGATACATGTAGAGGATGGAGTCTTTCGCGTCGAAGCGCATGGAGTCGCAAACGCCCTGTATGTCGGTACG
Source organism: Tannerella sp. (assembly GCA_031259505.1). Lineage (GTDB taxonomy): Bacteria > Bacteroidota > Bacteroidia > Bacteroidales > Tannerellaceae > Tannerella. The sequence continues at coordinate 12,065 of JAIRLL010000148.1, read as the reverse complement.
GTAGAAGCGGACGCGACGCCAGGCTTTCAGTTCGCGTCCGGAGGAAGCGACGGTCGCCATTTCGAACGTATCGGCGCGTATGTAGAGCGTGTCGCCCTGCGAATATTCCAGGCATCGGGCGCTGTCGGTGGCGAAGGCATATTCCGTTTTTTCGTTGTAGTATCCGTACTGTCCTTCGAGGATGATTCTGTTCAGCGTGTCGTGAATGAAGATGTTGCCGAAAGCTTCGCCGAATCCGGAGGTGCGGTCGTAGACGATCGAGTCGCCCGTGAGCAGCCGGTCGCCGGAATGTACGGTCGAACGGTCGAGCAGGAGGGATGTGTTGTCGGCCGTATTGTACCATCCTTTCGAGGAGTGGATCGTTCCACTGTCGGACACGATGACGGACGGTCCGAGGATGGTGGCGATTTTTGTGTCGGTATTGTAGTGAAGGGTGTCGGACGAGAGGGAGAACTGCGGGTTTTCCAGGCGGACGCTGTCCTGAAATACGGCCTGCTTCGTCGACGGCGAATACTGTCCGTAGAGCGAGGTGAGTTCGTTTTCGGCGTCAACAATCATGCCGTGTTCGAAATAATATCCGATGCCGGTCGTGCGGTCGTAGTTCAGGCTGTCGGTGAAGAGGGTGACGACCGTGCTGTCGGCCTGGATATTGCGCATCACTACGTTATGCCGCATTTTGGCTATTTGCGTGTTGCCGTCGTAGAGGAGGTAGTCGCCGTGGATGTCGAGCGTGTCGCCCTGTTCCATGCAGACGTTTCCGAAGGCTTCGAGCGAACTGTTCTGTTCGAAGAAGTAGGCGCTGTCGCAATACATGAACGAGCTGTCGTGCCGGAAACGGACATTGCCGGTCAGCACCTGCCGGTCGGCGCTTATCGTTTTGTCGAACGACTGTATGTCGGCATGTTCCAGATAGACGACCGTCGTTTTCGCAGCGCCGTCGGCCTGCTGCTGGGCGGACAGATGAACTGCAAACGCCGACAGCAGGATGACAAGGGGCGCCCTGATATACGTCCGGCGTATACCGTGGTGTACAGATGGCGACTTCATAGACAGGTCATCTTGCCCAGCCCGGATACATGAAGTCGCATCCGCGCCATTCTTCGGATATGCGGACATACGTGGTCTTTTGTCTCTTCGTCACCCAGTCTTTCAGGAGGTCTTCTCTTTTTTTGTTTTCGACTACTGCCTTGAGCGCCTGGTAGTCGTCTGCCAGATTAGCCCGGTGGCTCGGTGTCCGCGTCCTGAGTTTGACGATGGCAATCACTTCCTTCTGCTTGCCGGTAATCATTCTGAAGGGTTTGGATATTTTGCCTGGCTCCAGTTTGTCCACGACGATGCCTGCTTCCTGCGGGAGTTCTTCCATTTCGAATTTGGGCGTTCCGTAGTTCTGGCTTTCATAATCCTGGTTGACCATCAGCCCCTTGTTGTTTCGCGTATCCTTGTCGTACGAGAGGTAGGTAGCCGCTTCGTCGAACGTCAGTTTGTTGTTGACGATATCCGTGTAGAGCGAGTCCATGCGCGCCGAGGCTTCGTTCAGTTCTTTGTCCGACACGCGAGGTTTGAGCAGAATGTGGCGGCAGTTGATGCGGTCGCCCCGTTTTTCGATCAACTGTATAATGTGGAAGCCATATTCCGTTTCCACGATGTTGGATACTCTTTTGGGATCGGTCAGGTTGAATGCCACGTTGGCAAATTCGGGCAGCAGGTTGCCTTTGCTCGTAAATCCCATATCGCCTCCGCGCGGCGCCGAGACGGGGTCTTCGGAATACATGCGCGCCAGGGTCGAAAATTCCATTTTTCCGCTGTTTACCTGTTCCGTAAATTCGCGCAGACGCGCTTTGACGGCGTCGATTTCCTCGAAGGGGATTCGCGGTTCGAAGGTGATAATCTGCACTTCGACGGTGGTCGGAATCATCGGCAGACTGTCCTGCGGAATGTTGCGGTAATAGCTTCGCACTTCCGACGGCGTCAGTTTGATGTCGCCTACGATATGCTGCTGCATCTTCATCACGGTTTGTCTTTCGCGTTCGATCGTTTTACGGTCTTCCTTGATTTGCGACAGTTTTTTATTGAAATACTCTTCCAGTTTTTCCCGCGAGCCGATTTGGGTTATCCCTCCGTTGACCCACTGGTCGACCAGGCGAATCACTTGCGATTCGTCGACCGTGATACTGTCAATCTTCGCCTGATTCAGGTAAAGCTTCTCGATGGCGATCTGTTCGGGAATAAAGCAGTAGGGGTCGCCGTCGAAGCGCATGCCTTCGTTCTGCATGAACAGGCGGCGCTGCTCCACGTCGGAGAGTAAAATCGCCTCGTCGCCGACAATCCAGACGATTTCGTCAATCACATTGTTTTGCCCGAACATCACAGCCGGGCTGCAAGCTATTATCATGCATATTATCAAATACCTTTTCATATTCAGTTTCATATTCAGTCGTTCGTTTTTTTATTGTTAAATATCACTTTCCCTTTACGGACAGCGTCCGTGTACAGTTCTTCTTCAAAGTTTTTCAGGAATGTGACCTTCTGTTTGTTAATCATCAATTCCTGTATCTGCTGGTCGGCATAGTCGTAGGGAGCCACGTTTCCGGCCAGCAGGTATTCGTCAATATTCAGCAGATAGCAGTAGAGGCTGTCGTTTGTCTCGATGGTATTGTGCGACTGCAAATACCGCCCTGTGTGAGATATTTGAACCGGTATTTTGGCGAAGATTTCGTCAAAGTCTATCCAGCGGTCGTAGAAATAGTCGTAGATGACGGCCTGCTGCATGCTGAATTTCTCGATTGCTTCCAGCGCATCCGGATCGCGCGAACGGTATTGCCTGCGTATTTTGTCCAGTCCGGGCGCATTGACCGGGACTTTCAGGAACAGTCCTTTTATCAGGTTTTTATCCAGCAGAAATTTTTCCTGATTTGCTTCATAGTAATCCAATTTATCCTGTTCCCGTATTTTGGAAGACAGATTGCTTTCGATCAGATATTTCTGGTAGCGATGCCGGAGCAGCGAGCGGCGGTATTCCTCTACGAGGCGGTTGATTTCACCGTCTTTGCTGTTGATGTTCCGCTCGGCTACTTCGTAGGTCAGGATGTCTTTCACCCATTTTCGGACGAAACTTTCGGCAAGCAGCAGACTGTCGGCGGGCGGTGTTCCCTTGGGAATGATTTGTTCGACTTCGTTCCGCGTCAGCGAATACTTGTCGACTGTGACCAGAACATCCGCGCTGCCAGCCGTTTCGGGCCTGCATGCGTTCCACCACATGCAGGCCACAATAATGAAAACAAGCGTTTGCCTCATCTGCTATCAGTTTCGTTTCTTTTTGAGATACTTATTCAGGTTTTTCAATACTTTATGATTGAGTTTGACTTCATATTCCCGGTTGAGTTCTTCGATCCATTCGGCTTCCAGTTTTTCCTGTTCTTCGACCGGTTTGTTCCACACGCGATTGCTGCTGATTTCGAACAGCAGGATGCCGTCGTAGTATTCCTTCACCAACTGGTCGAATTCGGGATGATAATCGCTCAGCGTCCTTTTTTCCAGTTCCGTGACGATTGTTCTGACGAATTGCCGGAATACGTCGTAGAGGAAATCGCCCGAGTAGCTTTTGGCCGAAAACGGATAGAGCCGGAGGTATTCGGCAAATTCGTTCTGCGGGAAAACGGTATCGTTTATCATTGTCAGCGGGTTAGTCATCTGCCGGGCGCGATTGTAGAACGCCGTGTCTTCAGGATGATAGTCGTCGCAAAGTTTTTGCAGTTCCGCGTATGCTTCGGGATATAAGACGTAGTTGAATTTCTTTTTTTCGCGTTCTTCGAAGGATTTGAAAAGTTCGAAATACCATTCTCCCTGTTTCATTGCGGTGTAGATGGAATGTTCCATTTCTTCGTACGGAGGGCGATCGGCCTTGCCCAGCAGTTTGATGATATGGTATCCGTATCTTGTTTTCAGCGGTTTGGATATTTCGCCGATATCTTTCATTGCAAATGCAGCCTGTTCGAAAGGTCTGACCATTTCGCCCGGTCCGAAATAGGGCATTTCGCCGCCGCTGTGGACGGTAGACATATCTGCCGTGTACTCTCTGGCCAGCGCGGCAAAGTCTTCTCCATTTATGGCGCGTTCATAAAGCGAACTGGCTTTTTTCAGGAGCGCCTCGTCGGTATTGGCGCCGGTGTCGAGCGCATTTTCATCCGGTGCAATCAGGATATGCGCCACTTTCACTCTGCCCGGATCTTCGATGCGTTTGTCCAGACGGATAAGATGGAATCCGTAGTTCGTCCGTACCGGTTTGGAGATGTCGCCCACATTTTGCAGCGAATAGGCAGCGTCTTCGAACGGTTTCATTGTCTTCAAAGGGAAAATGTAATCAATCTCTTCGTAGACGGCGGCCGTGTCGGCGGCCAGGGCTTTTCCCACGGCCGAAAAGTCTTCACCTCCAATGATGCGAAGATATGTTTCATACGCTTTTCCGTAAACGTCTACCGTGTCTTTTGAAACTACTTTGACCGACGGGAACCTGAACAGAATGTGACTGACGGACAATACTTCTTTTCCTCTGTCGTAGATTTTTCTGATGGCTTCGGCTTCGCCTTCCCTGTCAGAAAGATAGCTTTCTCTTAGCTGCGACTTGTAGCTGTTCAGTTCGTCACTGAAATTCAGCGATTCATGATACCGCTTTGATTCGGCTTCTGCTACTTTCAGTTTGAAGTTTTTGAACAGTTCGACGTAGTTCGCCAGTGATTTCCTGTCCAGAAGGTCTACTGTCGTGTCCTTTTGCGCCAAAAAAAGAAATTCCGACAGCGGAATGTCTTTCCCGGCGACAGTCATTACTACAGGATTGTCTTTGTCCTGCGCATTTACCATACAAAGATTAAAACCTAAAAATATCCATACAAAAATTCTTTTCATTGCACTTTTCATTTTTAATTTTCTTGTCATATTTAATTTTCAAATCATTCAGTTTGCCATTTCGGAAAGAAACTTGACGCGTATCAGGCGGATTTCATCTTCCGTATAATCGCTTCCCAGTTCATTGATAGCCGTTTCCAAATCGTCCGTTTCCGATTCTTTGAAATAGTCGTATATGTCCTGCACATGGTCTTCGTCCATCGCTTCGTTGATGAAGTAGTCGATGTTTATGCGTGTGCCGGAATAGACGATGGTTTCTATTTCGTTCAACAGTTCATTAAAGTCCAGCCCTTTGGATACGGCAATATCGTCCAGCGCCACTTTGCGGTCAATGCTTTGCACGATCCATACCTTGAGTCTGGATTTGTTTGCGACCGTGCGGACACGCAAGTCTTCGGGGCGTTCGATTTCATTCTCTTCCACGTATTTCTTGATAATTGCAACAAATTCGCTTCCGTAGCGTTTGGCTTTGCCTGCGCCTACACCGGGGATGTTCTGCAATTCCTCTATTCTGATGGGGTAGTTCGTGGCCATGGCTTCGAGCGACGGGTCCTGAAATATAACGAACGGAGGCACTTTCAATTGCTTGGACAGTTTTTTTCGCAGGTCTTTCATGATGGAAAACAACGCCGGATCTACAGCGAACGAACCACCGCTGCGCGTCGACGTATCGGGGTTTTCGTCTTCTTCAAATTCGTTGTCTTTCACGATTTTGAAGGAGACGGGATTTTTCATGAAACTGCGGCCTTTGGGCATGATTTTCAGCAGGCCGTAATTTTCAATATCTTTAGCAAGGAATCCGGCAATCTGCGCTTGACGGATGACTGCGTTCCAGATTTTCTCGCCATCGTCCTGTCCCGAGCCGAAAAGTTCAAATTCGTTGTGTTTGTACGACAGTATGTCTGCCGTTTCGACGCCCATCAGGAAGTTAACGATGTATTCGGTCTTGTATTTTTCCTTCAGCGTGTCGATGGTTTCGAGTATGGTAGACAGTAATTCTTTCGCTTCTATCAGATGTTTTGGATTCAGGCAGTTGTCGCAGTTTCCGCAATTGTCTTCGCCGTATTCTTCGCCAAAATAGTGCAGCAGGACTTTTCTCCGGCATACGGCTGTTTCGGCGTAGGCTGCCGTTTCGAGCAGCAGTTGCTTGCCGATTTCCTGTTCGACGACGGGTTTTCCCTGCAGGAATTTTTCGAGTCTGTGCAGGTCTTTGCTGGAATAGAAGGCAATACATTGCCCTTCTCCGCCATCGCGTCCCGAGCGTCCGGTTTCCTGATAATAGCCTTCCAGGCTTTTGGGTATGTCGTAATGAATCACGTATCGCACGTCCGGCTTGTCGATTCCCATTCCGAAGGCAATCGTAGCGACGATGACGTCGACTTCTTCCATCAGGAACGCATCCTGATTGTCGGAACGAATCTGCGAATCCATGCCGGCATGATAAGGCAACGCTTTGATGCCGTTCGCGCACAGGATGTCGGCAAATTCTTCTACTTTCTTGCGGCTCAGGCAATAGATGATGCCGGATTTGCTTTCGTTCGCCTTGATGTACTTGATAATGTCGCGGTGGATGTCGTTTCCTTTCGGGCGCACTTCGTAGTACAGGTTGGAGCGGTTGAACGACGACTTGAATACGGCGGCCTCCATCATGCCGAGGTTCTTCTGTATGTCGTGCTGCACTTTGGGCGTGGCCGTGGCCGTCAGCGCAATCAGAGGACGTTTGCCTATTTCGTTTATTATCGGACGAATACGGCGATATTCAGGTCTGAAGTCGTGTCCCCATTCCGAGATGCAGTGCGCTTCGTCTACGGCATAAAACGAAATCTGCACCTGACGCAGAAATTCGATGTTTTCTTCTTTTGTCAGTGATTCGGGGGCTACGTACAGGAGTTTGGTATGGCCTGTGAGTATGTCCTGTTTTACCTGATCGATAGCCGCTCTGTTCAGCGACGAGTTGATGAAGTGCGCCACGCCATCTTTTTCGCTGAAACTGCGCATCGCGTCTACCTGATTCTTCATCAGGGCTATCAGGGGGGAGATGATGATGGCTGTCCCCTCCAGTATCAGCGCCGGCAACTGGTAGCAAAGCGATTTGCCTCCGCCGGTCGGCATCAGTACGAACGTGTCATTCCCGACGAGCACATTCTCGATAATGGCTTTTTGATTTCCTTTGAACTTGTCAAAGCCGAAATGATATTTCAACAAAGCCGTGATGTCCTGTTTGTCTTGTTTTTCCATTTCGTCCATCAACTATGCAATTTGTAAACGGCTGATATCGGATCCTTCAAGTTTTTCTTTCGCATAGGCCAGCGTGACTTTCAGCGTACGCTGGTTGCCGGAAGGCATGATGAACATGTCGTCCATCATGATGGTTTCGACGATTGAGCGAAGCCCTCGGGCGCCGAGCTTGAATTCGATGGCTTTGTCCACGACGTAGTCGTAGACCTCTTCGTCGAAGGTCAGCGTTATCGTATCCATTTCAAACAGTTTGATGTATTGTTTGATGATGGAGTTTTTCGGTTCCGTCAGAATACGGCGCAGGGTGGCGCGGTCCAATGGTTCGAGATAGGTGAGAATCGGCAGGCGGCCGATAATTTCCGGTATCAGCCCGTAGGATTTCAGATCGGCAGGCGTGATGTATTTCAGGAAATTGTTGCGGTCGACGATTGCCGTGTTCCTGCTTGCGCCGAAGCCTACCACATGCGTGTTCAGGCGCTGCGCTATTTTCTTCTCGATGCCGTCGAATGCTCCGCCGCAGATAAACAGGATGTTGCGCGTATCTACGGCTATCATCCGCTGTTCGGGATGTTTACGTCCGCCCTGTGGAGGGACATTGACGATCGCGCCTTCCAGCAGTTTGAGCAATCCCTGCTGTACGCCTTCGCCGCTCACGTCGCGGGTAATGGACGGATTGTCGCCCTTGCGGGCAATCTTGTCTATTTCATCGATGAAGACGATGCCTTGCTGGGCGGAGTTCACATCGTAGTCGGCTACCTGAAGCAGGCGCGTGAGGATACTTTCGATGTCTTCGCCTACGTAGCCGGCTTCCGTCAGGACTGTCGCGTCCACGATGCAGAAGGGTACGTTCAGTTTTTTAGCAATCGTACGCGCCAGCATCGTCTTGCCCGTTCCCGTCGAGCCGACCATGACGATGTTCGACTTCTCAATCTCCACATCGTCGGACGTCTTCTGCATCAGGCGTTTGTAGTGGTTGTATACGGCTACGGACAAATAGCGTTTAGCTTCGTCCTGGCCAATGACGTAATCGTCAAGGAAGGTTTTTATTTCTTGTGGTTTAGGCACATTTGTACTGCTGGGCTTGAACGATTTCATTTTTTTGCTGTTCTCCTTCACAATGCCGTATGCCTGTTCGGCGCAGGCATCGCAGATAGCTCCCGATATGCCGGTAATGAGCATTATCACCTCGTCGCGTCCTCTGCCGCAGAATGCACATTTGTCGTCTTTTTTCATAGATTTTTACCTACCATTATTTCGTCAATCATTCCGTATGCTACGGCTTCTTCCGAGGTCATCCAGTAATCGCGGTCACTGTCTTTTTCGATTTGTTCGTACGGTTTGCCGGAATGTTTGGAGATGATTCTGTATAATTCTTCCTTTATCTTGAGAATCTCGCGTACCGTAATCTCCATATCCGATGCCTGTCCCTGCACGCCGCCCAGGGGCTGGTGTATCATGACCCGCGAATGTCTCAATCCGAAGCGTTTCCCTTTTTCGCCGGCTACGAGCAGGACGGAGGCCATCGAGGCGGCAATACCGGTACAGATGGTCGAGACCTTGCTTCCGATAAACTGCATCGTATCGTATATGCCCAGGCCGGCATATACCGTGCCGCCGGGTGAATTGATGTAGATGGAGATGTCTTTGCCCGGATCGCTCGTGTCCAGATAAAGCAGTTGCGCCTGAATTACATTCGCTGCATAATCATCTATTTGCGTTCCGAGAAAGATGATGCGGTCCATCATCAGGCGCGAAAACACGTCCATCTGGGCGACATTCAGTTGACGCTCTTCGATAATGGTGGGCGAAATGTAGTTACTCGTGATGTTCGTATAGCTGTCCAGTGTATTGCCGTTCATGCCTAAATGCTTTGTTGCATACTTCCTGAATTCGTTCATAATGTCTTGTCTTTTTTATTGATATTTTTTAATTCTGCCGGACATGCGGAGGCGGGAAATTTCCCGTCCGCCTGTTCGGGAAAACAAAGTTATAAATAAATTTCTACAGGCGTCAAATTTATCTGCGTTTTGTTACCGTTTTTTTTCGAGAGGAGCCCTTTCTTTAACAAAAGAACGGATTTATGCCAGGAGTTTGGTAAATTCTTCATGCGAAATTTCTTTTGTTTCGACCTTGATCTGGTCTTTCACCCAACTGATCAGTTTGTCGTATCGGGCGCGTTCGGTGATTTCGTCATGCATTTCCTTTTTTTCCAGCAAGTTTCTCGCATAGCGTTCCACCATGTAGTCGGGCAGGGACAACATGCCGTATTGGGCAAATTGCTCTTTTGTTGCCTCTTTGGCGGTGTTTTCGATGTCGATCTCGTCTATCTGCAAGCCGTTCGTCGAGATGATATGCTCTTTGGCAAGGTTGAACTTCAGGTCGTCGATGACTTTCGGAAAGTTTTTTTCCACCGTTTCGGGTGTATTGTCCTTGTTTGTCAGCAACCAGCGTTTGAGTATGTCGTCGGCAAACACGACGTCTCCTGTCTTTTCGATCAGAAACGCACGCATATCTAGCTGGAGTTTGTATTCGCTTTCGATTTTCAGTTGATCGTCCAGCGAAAGTTTCACTTTTTCCCTGAATTCTTCTTCGGTTGTGACGGTACTGTCGCTGAATATCCTGCTGAACAGTTCCTGATTCAGTTCGGCGTTTTTGTGGCGGGATATTTCCTTCACTTCGAAGCGGAAGTCGCTGTTGATTTTGGATGCGTGTTCCATGTCAGTCTTCAACAGCGAGGCAATCTCGGCAGTGGCGCCGCTGTAAGCCCTGCCGGGATTGAACACGACGGCGTCATTCAGTTTCGCGCCGATAAATTTGTTCCGTTCGTCGTCGCTTTTGATATTTTCCGGAATCAATACGGCTTCCGTCACCAGGATGCCGTCTTCTTTGGGCGCATTGTTTTCGTCGAGTTCCGAAAGGATCCCTTTGACGAAGTCGGATGCTTCGATGTCTTCCGCCGCAGCCGGCGAGCCGTAGCTTCTGCAGTAATTGTCGATTTGTTCCTGCAGCATCGCATCGTCTACATTAATCTTATAGTACGTCAGTATGTCGTTTTTGGTCAGTTTGATGTCTACTTGCGGCGAGAATGCGATATCGAAATAGAACTCGAAATCATCCTGCGTATCGAAATCAATGGGTTGCTGTTCCATTTCGCTGGGCAGCGGTTCTCCCAGTATGCGAATTCCGCTTGTACGGATATAATTGGTCAGATTTTCCAGGATACATTTGTTTACCTCCTCGGCCAGCAACTGTTTTCCATACAATTTCCTGATCATACCCATCGATACCATGCCTTTGCGAAAACCGGGGATGTTGGCTTTTTGCCGGTACTGGCGCAACTGTTTTTCTACCTGCACCTCATAATCTTTTTTTTCTACTACCATTTTTACGATACCGCTCACCGTATCGTTGTTTATAAGTGAAATGTTCATTCTGAATAGTTTAATTAATACTGTCTATCTTGCCTTCGAATTGCAGGGTGCAAAATTAGATTTATAATTTCAATCTTGCAAATATCCAAGGCATGATTATTGTCGAGAAACAATTTTTTTTCAGAAAAAGCGATTTATTTAGTTTTTATTCGTTTCTTTGCAGCGTGAAAGGATTGATTTGCTTTGAATGTACTTAACAATCGTTTTTTATTTCTTCATTTTCTGGTATGTAGATTTATATTTCATTGTTACGACCTTCCGGTTTTTTCTTACTTTCCATTAGTAACAATTTTAGTATTTAATTTTTTGTTTTATGAACATTTACATTGGTAATTTAAGCTATCGTGTACGCGAAGACGATTTGAAAAAAACATTGGAGGAGTTTGGCGAAGTCGACTCCGTGAGATTGATTAAAGACCGTGATACAGGCCGCTCAAAAGGGTATGCATTTGCGGAAGTACCTGACGATGAAGAGGCGCGTAGCATGATTAGTGAACTGAACGAGACGGAATATCAAGGCCGTCAAATGGTTTTAAAAGAAGCGCTACCGAAAAAATAGTATGCGTGCCTGATTCAAAAACCAATAACTTCCGAACCCTTGGAGGGACGGAAGTTATTTTTGTTTTGCAGTATATACATATGTATTAATGTAAGGAAGATATGATAAAGGGAATCTTTGCCGGGCGTTCCGTATTTTTTCAGCTTGGCGTATTGTTTGTGCTGGCGTTGACGGGTCTTTTTTTCACGTCCACGGTGTCGTTTGTGCTTGTCGTGGCGTTGAATGCGGCAGGCCTGGGGACAGATTCCGTGGCATTCCTGCAATGTGTTCAACTGCTGGTGGCTGTTTTTGTTTTCCTGTTTCCTGCGGCCGCTGTGGCATGGCTTTGCTGCGAGCAGCCTGCCGCTTTTCTCCATTTGAGACGCCTGCCAGATCTCCGCCTGTTGGGTTGGATAGTGGCGGCTACTTTCCTGGTTTCGCCAACCATTTCGCTGGTCGGTTATTTTAATATGCAAATGCAGTTGCCGGATTTTATGGCGCCGCTCGAACGGTTGATGCGAGAGATGGAAGATGCGGCAGCGGAGACGGTTGCAAAGATGTTGCAGGAAAAAGGCTTTTTGTCGCTACTTGTCAACCTGACAGTCATCGCCGTTGCGGCCGGCGTATGCGAAGAATTTCTTTTCAGGGGCACGATTTTGAGCATTTTCAGGCAGAAAATTCGCAACCCGCATGTAGCCATCTGGATAGTGGCCATCATCTTCAGTGCGATACACTTCCAGTTTTACGGTTTTGTTCCCCGCATGTTGCTCGGCGCTTTTCTGGGATACCTGCTGTACTGGACGAAAAGTATCTGGGCGCCCGTCCTTGCACATTTCCTGAACAATGCGGTGGCGGTGACGGGAATGTCGAGCGATTCGCTGAAAGACAGCGCCTTCTTTTCGGAAGAACTGCCTACCGACGATCTGGGCTGGTTTTCCGTTGCGGCTGCCGTCACG
>JAIRLL010000021.1 GCA_031259505.1 Tannerella sp. | reverse complement strand
AGGGACGCAAAATAAATAAGATATAACGAATAAATGAAATTCTGCTCAAAAGTCGCGCAGGGAGTATTTTGCTTCGGGCATCTGCCTTTTTGCTTCGGGCATCTGCCTTTTTGCTTCGGGCATCTGCCTTTTCGTTCCGGGCATCTGCCTTTTCGTTCCGGGAAAATGTTTTTGAGTGTATTTCATTTCAAATACTGTCGCATAATAGAAGTTTTACCGCAAAGTTTACAGGCAATTAGCGTCCTTTGCAGTTAAAAATAAAAGCAGGAATCTCCTCAGTTAAAGTTGAAATGAACACATATTTTTTTCAAACACGTCTGCTTCATAAAAAGTAGTATTATCTTTGCGGAAATATTTCTTAAACTCTTTAAATTAAAAAGTATGGCAACAAAAACGTATGCACAGACAATCAGCGATACCACAGTAATGATAAAAGGTATCCGCGACAATCAGGAAGTATTGTCGAAACGTCAAATCGACACTGCTTTTGCCGACAACCTGCAATCCGACGTCGCCGCCGCCGTCACTTTAAACGGTGAGCAGGAGACGCTCAAAGCCAGACTCAAGGAAAAGACCGAACAGCTTGACGCCGTGATGGCTGCCTTGACGAAAAAAACCGGCGAAGCGCGCAAAATCATCAAATTAGATATGCCGCAGTCATCGTGGCGTGAGTTCGGGATCGGCGACAAACGTTAGTCCGTAAGGATTACTGTCCTGTATAATTCCGGCCCGGTCGCAGGTTCGGGCAATGCCTGGATGGGCGGAGCCGGCTTGGGACAGGGATTGCAGAGCGGGTTGACTGGAGGAGCTATCGGAGCGGCGAGTGGCGCTCTGATAGGCGGTACAATTGGCGCAAATCAGCGTCAACGACAGATTAAAGTCGCGCAGCGACGACACTTGAAAACGAAGAATTAAAGTGTCGTCCCTGCGGGACTTTTTGTCTGTTATCCTGTTAGGGGCTGTCTCAAAAGTCTGAAATCGCGTCAACACTAAAAGCGGAATGACACAATCAGTATGCGCAGCCTTGCCTGAAACGAAGTTCGGCGTAGCCGGTTGAAAATCGACGCTGTTAAATGCAGCCGAAAAAACGAATCGGACGGAAGATATAAAAAAAAGTGTATCTTTGCATCTTAATTTAAAAATATATTTTTCCCGTCATGATAAAAAACGTGTGATGAAACTTTTTCCTGCCTTAGAAAAGACATATACTAAAGAGCAACGGTCGGCATTGCAGGCACAGCGGCTGGCGCACGAGATTTCGTTCGGCCCGGTTGTGTTTCAAGCGTCGCGACTGATAGTCAAATTCGGTATCATGCAGTTGCTGATAGATTCCGGAGACGGACTGACGGTCGGCGAGGTTGCGGAGAAGACAGGTCTTTCGCACTATGCCGTACAGGTTTTGCTCGAATCGTCGCTCACCGTCGGCACCACGCTTTGTACCGGCGATCGCTTCACGGCATCCAAAGCCGGCTGGTTTTTGCTGAACGACCCGATGGTGCAGGTAAACATGGCATTCAATCACGATGTCAACTATCAGGGACTGTTTCGTCTGGAAGAGGCTTTGCTGAACGGCGCGCCCGAAGGACTGAAAGTGTTCGGCGACTGGAAAACCATCTACGAAGGTCTGTCGGAACTCCCCGCGCAGGTGCAGAAAAGCTGGTTCGACTTTGACCATTACTATTCCGACGAAGCGTTCGACGAAGCCCTCAAAGTCGTCTTCGCCGGTCAGCCCCGCACGCTGCTCGACGTGGGCGGCAATACGGGGCGGTGGGCTTTGCGATGCGTGGACTACAGCGACGAAATACAGGTCACGATCATGGATTTGCCCGCACAACTGGAAATGATGAAGCAGCATACGGCCGGCCGAAAGGGAGCCGAAAGGATTTCGGGTCATGGCGTCGACCTGCTCGACAGGACTGTGCCTTTCCCCGCCGGGTTCGACATTGTCTGGATGAGTCAGTTCCTCGACTGCTTCCCGGACGAAGAAGTCACGAGCCTCCTCGCCCGCGCCGCCGACTCGATGGACGACGGCGCTACGCTCTTTATCATGGAAACGTTCTGGGACAGGCAACGCCTCGAAACAGCTGCATACTGCCTCACGCAAATAAGCCTTTACTTTACGGCGATGGCCAACGGCAACAGCAAAATGTATCATTCCGAAGACATGATGCGCTGCGTGGATGCCGCCGGACTGAAAATCGAAAAAATAATCGACGGACTGGGGAAAGCGCATTCCCTCGTCGTGTGTAAAAAGAAACAGTGATGCCATTCGACGAAATAGACATACCGGACATACTGCCGCAACGACCGCCTTTCGTGATGATCGGAAAACTGCTGCATGTCGACAGGCGCGTCACCCGCACCTCGCTGCACGTATCCGGCGACAATATATTCTGCGAACACGGACGGCTGACCGAATCGGGCGTCATCGAAAACATCGCCCAGACATGCGCCGTCCGCATGGGATACATTAATAAATATGTGAAACTCGACACCGTGAAACTCGGTTTCATCGGAGCCATCCGCAACCTGGAAATCGTCCGGCTGCCCCGAACCGGCGAAACCCTCACGACGCAAATCGACGTGCAGGAAGAGATATTCGGAATGACGCTGGTACACGCAACCGTCAAGGTCGAAAACGAACTCATCGCGTCGAGCGAAATGAAAATATCAATCACCGACATTGAACGCCGGGAAAATGAATAAAAAAAACAACATACTGAAAGCCTCCGCGGAGATCAGGATTCGCTTCAGCGAAGTCGATTCGATGAACATTGTCTGGCACGGTTCACATGCGCTCTATTTCGAAGATGCACGCGAAGCCTTCGGCGCAAAATACGGACTCGGCTATCTCGACATTTTCGCCAGCGGGTATTATGCGCCGCTGACGGACTTGCGTTTCTGCTACAAAAAACCGCTGATATACGGGCGGAAGGCGCACGTAGATATTACATACTGCTATACCGAAGCCGCCAAAATCGTCTTCGACTACGGAATATTCGATTCGGAAGACGGCTCGCCGGCCGCCACGGGTTCCTCGACGCAGGTTTTCCTCGACAGGCAATACCGGCTGGTATGGACGAAGCCGCCTTTCTACGAAGAATGGCAGCGAAAATGGGGTTTGATATGATAAGACAGACGGGAGACAATATCATTTCGTCGCTGGGCTTCACGACGCAGGAAAATTACGAATCGGTGAAATCGGGTCGTTCGGGCGTCGCACGCTACGAGAACTGTATGGGACTGTGCGAGCCGTTCATGGCTTCGCTGATTGACCGTGAACGGCTGCACGACTGTTTTGCCGCGCTCCGCTCCCGCACGGACGACTACACGCCCCTCGAAAAAGCAGCAATCCTGTCGATACGCGACGCGGCGGCGCAAGCCCGGGTCGACCTCTCCGCTCCGCGCGTCCTGTTTCTGCTGTCCACGACCAAAGGCAACGTGCATCTGCTCGATGCACACGAAGGTCGACGCCACCATCCCGACGCCGTCTGTCTGTGGTATTCGGCGCAACGCATAGCCGCTTATTTCGGCAATCCCAATACGCCGTACGTCGTCTCCAACGCATGTATATCGGGCGCCTGCGCACAACTCGAAGCCCTGCGGCAACTGGATGCCGGCCTGTACGACTGCGCCGTGGTGACGGGCGTCGACATGCTGTCCAAGTTTGTCATTTCGGGATTTCAGTCGTTCAAAGCCCTGTCTTCCGGCGTCTGCCGTCCGTTCGACGCGTCGCACGACGGGCTGAATCTCGGAGAGGCGGCCGCCACCATTATCTACCAAAAGGCCGATGAAACGGATCTGCACGGCGTCACGCTGATACGCGGCGCCGTCCGCAACGACGCCAACCACATCTCAGGCCCTTCGCGGACAGGCGAAGGTTGTTTTCTCGCCTTGCAGTCAGTCATGAAAGGAGTGGATGCGGACGATCTCGCATTCATCAGCGCACACGGGACGGCTACGGTATACAACGACCGGATGGAGGCCGTCGCCCTTGCGCGGGCGGGACTTGACGGCGTGCCTGTGAACGGACTGAAAGGTTTTTTCGGACATACGCTGGGAGCGGCGGGCGTACTCGAAAGCGTGATTTCATCGCATGCAGCGGCAAACCGTACGATTCTGCCGACGTCGGGGTTCGCCGCGGGCGAGGCCGGTTCGACGCTGCGCATAGCCGACCGGATGGCCTGCACGGATAAACCGTATTTCATCAAGATGCTTTCGGGCTTTGGAGGATGCAATGCGGCGCTGCTGTTTCATTTCTCTCCGAAGAAAAGCGACGGTTCAAAGATTCAAAAATACAAAGATTTCACGTGCATGCCGGAGTTGTACGTATACAGATATTGCCGCATCGCCG
Source organism: Tannerella sp. (assembly GCA_031259505.1). Classification (GTDB taxonomy): domain Bacteria; phylum Bacteroidota; class Bacteroidia; order Bacteroidales; family Tannerellaceae; genus Tannerella. Next base: position 5,956 of record JAIRLL010000021.1, on the reverse strand, counting down.
GCGGACGTGCGACAGTGGACGGGAAGACGGTCTTCGCCGAACCGGAAGCAGAAAGCGTGAAATTCCTCATAGCGCTGTACCGCTCGCTGCAAACGGACTGGCCCAAGTTTTTCAAAATGGACAACCTGTCGAAGCTCGGCTTTCTGGCCTCCGAACTGATTCTTCGCGACGACGTCCCGCGTGTTGAGTCGTGCGTGGACAGGGCGGTCGTCTGTTTCAACCGAAGTGCATCGCTCGATACCGACGTCGCATATCAGGATACAATCCGCGATGCGGACAATTTTTTCCCCAGCCCTTCCGTTTTTGTATACACGCTGCCGAACATCGTCACCGCCGAAATTGCCATCCGCAACAGGATATACGGTGAAACGTCGTGCTACGTTTGCGCACATTTCGATGCAAGGCAGGTGGCCACGACGGCAAGCCTCGTTTTCCGGGACGGATGCGTCCGCCATGCGCTGATTGCATGGGTAGATTATTTCGACGGACAGTACGACGCGCTGATGTGTCTGATCGGTGTCGCACTGCCGGACGATGCTTTGCCGGGAATACCGTTTTCGGCAGACAGATTACAGGAAATATACAGTCAAAATTAAACCGACAATAAATTATGGATGAACTGATTTTAAAGTTGAAAGAAGAAATTATCGAAGTATTGAATCTCGAAGACGTGGCTCCGGCCGACATCGCCGAAGACGCGCCGCTCTTCGGCGAAGGACTTGGACTCGATTCCATCGACGCGCTCGAACTGATTGTCCTGATGGAAAAGAACTACGGCATCAAGCTGAAAGACCCTTCGCAGGGACGCGATCTCTTCAGGTCTGTACGTATCCTTGCCGAATACATACAGGCCAACAGGACAAAATAGCCATGCGGGAGGAAATCTTTGTGACAGGCGCAGGCATCGTTTCCGCACTGGGAACGGACATGCAGGAGACGCTGGTTGCCTTGCGCAGTCGCCGTTCGGGTGTCGGCGCGCTTCGCTACCTGCACACTTTGCATACGGAGTTTCCTGTCGGCGAAGTGAAAATGAGTAACGAGGAGATGATGCGGCATCTGCATATCCCCGAAGAAGAGGTGACCACGCGCACGTCGCTGATGGGGATGATGGCCGCCCGCGAAGCCATCGGACAAGCCCGCCTGCAGGAAGACGCCGGCTTGCGGATTGCGCTGGTTTCGGGGACAACCGTCGGCGGAATGGATAAAAGCGAACAGTATTATATTGATTTCCTGACGAACGACACAACACTTGCGTATATCGCCACTCACGACTGCGGCGCATGTCCCGAAATGATTGCCGACTATTTCGGCCTCTTTTCGATGGTAAACACGATCTCGACGGCATGTTCGTCGGCCGCCAACGCCATCATGCTCGGCGACATGCTGATTCGCGAAGGAAGGGCAGACCTTGTCGTAGCCGGCGGGAGCGAGTGCATTACGAAATTCCACCTGAACGGATTCAACACGCTGATGATACTCGACGATGCTCCGTGCCGTCCGTTCGATGCGACCCGTGCAGGGCTGAATTTAGGTGAAGGCGCGGCGTATCTCGTGCTCGAATCCGAACGCACGTTTCGACGGCGCGGCGTCGCACCGCTTTGCCGTCTGACGGGCTACGCCAATACATGCGATGCATATCACCAGACCGCCACGTCGCCCGAAGGCGAAGGCGCCTGCCTGGCAATGACGAAAGCGCTGGAATCGGCGCGCCTGAAACCCGAAGACATCGACTACCTCAATGCTCACGGCACAGGCACGCAAAACAACGATCTGACCGAAGGCATCTCCATTCAGCGGGTTTTCGGCGACGCCATACCGCCCGTTTCATCGACCAAAGCGTTTACGGGACATGCCACCAGCGCGGCAGGCAGCATCGAAGCCGTCATCTCGCTGCTGGCGCTGCAACACGATTTCATCCCCGTCAACCTCCACTTCTCCACGCCGATGGAAGCGCTGCGCTTCACGCCGGCCACAGACGAAAAACCGCCCAGACCCTTGCGGCATGTCATGTCCAACTCGTTCGGATTCGGGGGAAACGATACTTCGCTCATTTTTTCAAAAGCTTGACGCCACATGTTTAAACCTGTTTACATCTCTACAGCAAAACAAATCTCGGCACAGTCGCCATTGTCGGACGACTGGATGGAGCATCCGTTGCTCTACGGCGAATCGTTCGTGCCGGCCGTTGATCCGGATTACAGGCAGTACTTTCCGCCCAACACCGTCCGCCGGCAGGGGAAAATCCTGAAACGCGCCCTGCTCGTTTCGCGGCAGGTAACAGATGCGGCGGGAACCGATTCGCCCGACGCCATCATCACGGGCACCGGGTTCGGATGTATCGAAAATACGAAAATCTTTCTCGACGCGCTGCTGAAAGAGGGAGAAACGTTTCTCAAACCCACCCATTTCATGCAGTCGACACACAACACCGTCAGTTCGCTGATTGCGATCGATTGCCGCTGCCACGGCTACAACATGACGTATTCGCACAAGGCGATCTCGTTCGAATGTGCGTTGCTGGATGCATTTATCCGGCTGAAAAACGGAGAGGCGGCAAACGTGCTGGCAGGCGGGCACGACGAATTGACGCCGCATTTTCATACGCTCCTGCAGCGACTGGAACGACTGGAGGCAGGCACGGCTTTTCGCAGCGAGACGGCTGTCGGCATGATACTCACAAACCGGCCTGCCCGACATGCTCTTTGCCGCCTGGATGGAGTCGAGACTTTTTACCGCCCCGACGGGCAACAGTTGAAACAGGCGCTGGACAGGATGCTGGCATACGCCGGATACCGGTATGACGAAATAGACGCCATCATGACGGGCTGCAACGGAATGCCTGCCGACAGGCAGGCGTATGACTGCCGGTGCGCGAAACTGTTTCCCGACAAAAAACGGCTTCGTTACAAACACTTGTCCGGCGACTCGTTTACGTCGTCCGCCATGGGCGTATATATAGCGGCTACATGCCTGCACCGCCGGCAGATACCCGCACATCTCTGCGAGGAGCAAACACATGCCGCACAGGACGGCGCAAAATGTTTGCTGCTTTATCATCTGTCGGAAAACAAAACTCATTCGTTAATACTTTTGTCATCATGTGGAAATTAATTCTTTTATCCGTGACACAATGCTTATTTTTGTGCGGCGGTCAGGTCTTTCTGAAGCTGACCATGGAAAAGACGGGCGTATTCCGGTTTGCGTGGGTTTTTTTTCGCAATCTGTTCGTCGACTGGCATTTTTTGGCTTCCGGTCTGTGCATGGCGGCGGCCAGCGGCTTGTGGATGTATATGCTCAAGCGTTATGAACTGTCGGTTGTTTATCCGATGATCAGCATCAGTTATGTTTTCGGGATGCTGGCGTCGATATACATATTTCACGAAACGGTACCCTTTGTGCGCTGGATCGGCGTTTTACTGATTATGACAGGCGTAGTATTAATAGCAAAATAACAACGGTATGAAGTACAGGAAAGTATTTTTTTTAATTACATTCGCGTGGCTGTCTGCCTTCGCGATACATGCGCAAATGCAGCCGGCGACGGCGGAACAGCAAAAAATGATGCTGGAGAAAATCATGGCGGCATCCGGAAAGATGGAAAGCCTGATATGCGATTTCGAACAGACGAAAGACCTCTCCGTCCTGAGCGAGCAAATGGTCTCGAAAGGGAAAATGTATTATCGGAAAAACGGCAAGTTGCGCTGGGAATATCTTTCGCCCTACAGCTATACGTTCATCCTGAACGACAAAAAAATACTGCTGCAAACCGAAACCGGTAAAAACGTGATTGACATAAAGTCGAACCGTTTTTTTCAGGAGACGGTCAAAATCATGATAAGCGGTGTGGACGGAAGCGGGCTGACCGACTTTAAGAGTTTCACAAACAGTTATTACTGGAGTGAAAAGAAATGGGAAATCATCCTCAAGCCCGTCAAAAAAGAGATGCAACAGATGTTTTCGTCCATCAAACTGACGTTCGATGTCGACGATTTCACGGTCGACTGCGTGACGATGGAAGAACGGAACGGCGATAAAACAACCATCCGTCTGACGGATAAAAAAATGAATGGCACGATTGAAGACAGACAGTTTAATATTGATTAGCCTGTGCGCCTGTCTGGCCGTTTCCTGCCGTACCGTACGGGATGCGCCGGCTGCTGCAATACGGATGTTCGATACCGTCAGGACGTCCGGGTATCAGGTGCGTATCCGAACGGAACAGGCCGAAGTGACGGGCATCCTGATAGTGAAATACATGGATGGCGAATGGCGCGGAAGCCTGATGAACGAATTCGGTCTCAAGGCGTTCGATATCGTCGCATCCGAAAAGAAATGCCGTCTGCAGCACGTAGTTCCGTTTCTGGACAAATGGTATATCCGCCGCACGCTCGAGCGCGATTTCATCTATCTTTTCCGCGATGCGCCGAAAGGAAAAACGGTGAAAAACAAACGCCTGATGCAGACAGGCGAGGGCGCTTTCGTCCTGAAAAACGAGGCGCGCCGCATTGAGTACTCATTCCGGACGTTTGCCTTATGAAACTGATAGACGACTTTTTTTACATCCGTCAGACGCACGAAAGCGAATCGGGATTCGGATACACAATCGTCCTCAATAAAGACCATTTCATCTACAGGGCGCATTTCCCCGGAAATCCGATTACGCCGGGCGTGTGCATCATCCAACTGTGCAAGGAATTGATGGAACGCCGACTGGAACGGCCGCTTTTTGTCCGCAGGGCGCTCAACGTAAAATTCCTGTCGGTAATCAATCCCGAAGTGTGCGACACGTTGCAGGTAAATTTCTCCAAAGTCTCGACGGCGGAAGACGGCTGCCGAATCACCGTTTCGATCTGCCGGGATGATACGCAGTTTGCCAGGGCGAGTCTTTTCCTGCAGTGGAGAGAGGTTCAAGATTCGAGACTGGCGATTCGCGATTTGATGGAGCGGGCGGGCGTATGCGTAGTCATTCCCACGTACAACAACAACGCTTTTCTGGGCGGCGTGCTCGATGGCGTCCTGCAATACACTTCGTCTGTGATTGTGGTAAACGACGGCTCGACGGACGGCACGGAGGAAACGCTGAACCGCTACCGGCAGCACATCAAAATCATTTCATACAGCCCTAACAGAGGAAAAGGCCATGCGTTGCGCCGGGGTTTCGACGAAGCGGAAAAGTCGGGCTATTCGTATGCCCTCACAATGGATTCGGACGGCCAGCACGACGCCTGCGACATCCCTGAATTTGTGGAAGCCCTCCGCACGCATCCCGGCAGCATGATTATCGGCAGCCGCAATCTCAAACAGAAAAACATGCCGGAGAAAAATACTTTTGCCAACCGGTTTTCCAACTTCTGGTTTACGGTGCAGACCGGTATTCGCCTGCCCGACACGCAAACCGGTTTCCGCCTGTATCCGCTGGCTCGGATGAAAGGCATGAGGGCGTGCACATCGCGCTACGAAGCCGAACTGGAACTGCTCGTCCGGCTGGCGTGGCGAAACATCCCTCTGCACCCGATACCCGTACATGTGAACTACCTGCCCGAAGGCCAGCGCGTGACGCATTTCAGGCCGGGCATTGATTTTATACGCATCAGCATATTGAATATGCTGTTCGTCTTCGGAGCGATTCTTTATGGATACCCTTCGCGACTGATTCGCCGGCTGCACTTCAAACGGTCGCGCAGGTGACGCGGCAATCTTTCGCACGGCCCCCTCTGTAAGCCGTAAGCGGCTATTTCTTATACCTATACTGCGCGCGGTGTAAAGTTGTGATATGATTCTACCGAACGGATAATCCTTTCAGCGAATAAAAGCGGGAGATTAAAAGACCGCAAAAACCTGGATTGCCACGTCGCTACGCTCCTACCAATGACGGAATTCGACGATAACGTTGATAAACAGTGAGTTTTCCTCATTTCGGGAAATTGCTGATGATACTCCCCTTTTTGGGTGATTG
>JAIRLL010000391.1 GCA_031259505.1 Tannerella sp. | reverse complement strand
TGTCTTCCGTATTTTTGCTGTAAAGTTAGCGCTTTTTATAATCATACAAAAATTATTTTCGCATGGCAACGCAAAAAAAAGATGACGCCGGATACGCTCTGTCACTGCGACTGCGAGGCACGAAGCAGGAAGCAATCCGGACATGTCATTTTCCTCCTGCCAGTGACATGTTTTGTTATTTGCTTATTATCAGCCCGCTGGATTGCTTCGTGCCTCGCAATGACGCCGGACGCCATTGCCTGCAACAATGGCATCTCCGTCATTGCGAAGGCGTAGCCTGAAGCAATCCGGATTCGTGTCCGGTACTGGATTGCCACGCTGCGCTCCCCGCAAAGAACTGTTCTGTCATATCAGCCCGTGTTCTGTGAAGAGGTTTATTACTTCTTCCCTGGTGAGTCCGGAATATCTGGCTGCATCTTCTATGGAGAATCCACAACCGCCAGAGCGCCGGATCTGCGCCGCTCACCGTATACTCGCCGCCCGGCTGTTTATCCGCTCCGCCGTCCAACTGTCGATGGCTATTTCGATGCGCTCCGGCGGCAGGCCGGACGAAAACGTCAGCCGTATCTCCCGTTTGTCGCCCGGCATGAGCGTGACGTAGTTGTCCGAATAGTGGACGGGCAGGATGCGGTCGCCCGTCTGCCTGTCGAACACCTTTATGCGGTTGAAAAACGAGATGCGGTCGACGGCTTCCATGCGCACCGTCCCGACGACTTGCCCGTCGGCCGACTTTTCGAGCGATACGTGTACTTCGGGCGTGTATCGCGGCATTGCGGCAAGCGCGGTGAAGTCGTTTTCGACCGTTGTCAGCCAGTAGATATTGTCCGTCAACTCGCGTCCCGCTTCCGAGAGGGTGAGTTTCAGGAAATACGCGCCCTTTACCTGTTCGGGTACGGGGACGTCGAACAGCCGTTCCACGCTGGAGGGCGATATGGATGCGCCGGTTTCCTTTTCCCAGAGTACTGCACCCGAGAGGTCGTAGATCCGCGCCCGGACGGTCACGGCGTGTCGCCCAGGCGCCGTATTGATGAGTTCGACCTGCCGGCTGACCCTGTTGTACGAAGGATGCAGCGGTTCGCAACCTTTCCCTGTGCCGTACAGCGAGGCGTTTACATCGAGAAAGTAATCATACATCTGACCTCGCAGCGAAGTCCACGGGTTTTGTGTTTTCCATATCAGGATGCCTGTATACCACTCCCACATGTGCGAAGCCCATCCTTCCATAAACGAGCGGTACTGGTCGTAATTGACTGCCTGCGCATACTTGCAGTAGGTTTCAATATCGGTTACTTTGCCGTTGCGTTCCAGTTGGTCGCCGTATCCGAGGTCTTTGTGGTATCGCCATGCCGCATTGAACGCCCTTCCGGCCTGCGGCGTCTGCGCGAGGTCTTTTTCCGTCATCATCAGGCGCATGCTTTCGACTTCGGGCGAGCCGACCGAGCCGGCTTCGGGATTGAACGCCGGATCGTGCCTGGCGTAGAACCATTCCGGTTCCTGAATGCCGTACGGGCCGTCGCCCACACCCGTCCTGTTGTTTCCGATCAGCGTCGTATCCGTCGAATAGCTGATGAACAGCCGTTCGGGGTCCAGACGCGGGAAGACGTCGGATTTCAGCTTCTCGTCAATATCTTTGGCCAGAGGCCATTCGTTGCCGCCGCACCAGAGGCAGAGGCTCGGATGGTTGCGTACCATTTTCACCTGGTCTTCTACCGAAGCCAGGAAAAGGTCGTGATTGTCGGGATATTCCCAGCGTCTTTCGCGCGAATCGAGTTTCATCGGGTCTTCCCACGCGCCGTTGCAGTCGCCGCTGCCCCAGAGGTCCTGAAAGACAAGAAGCCCGAACTCGTCGCAGGCGTCATAAAATTCGGGACGCTCCAGCAGCGCGCCGCCCCACACGCGAATCATGCGGACGTTCATCTCCGCATGGAAACGCACCTCGGCGCGGTAGCGTTCGGGCGAAAGGCGCAGCAGCCATTCGGAGGCTATGTAGTTGCCGCCCGTGATGAAAACGGGCTGGCCGTTGACGTGAAAAATGCGCCCTCCCGTTGCGGGCGACTTTACGGTGGATATCTCGCGTATTCCGTAGCGCAGCCGCCGGCTGTCGCTTGTTTCCGTATCCGTTTCGAAGGAGATTTGCAGGTCGTACAGTTCCTGGTGGCCGATACCGTTGGGCCACCACAGACGCGGTTTTTTGACGGTCAGTTCTCTGAAAGACACTTGCCGTTTCTCGTACGGCGCCAGCGTCAGGCGCTGTGTCAGGCGGCTTCCGGCCGTTTCGCAGACAAGCAGACCCTTTTGTGCGACGTCCGACGTGTTTTCCACTTCTGCAGAGATGCTTGCGAATGCATCTTTCTGTTCGCCCTGCGGTTGACGGATGCCGGGCACTTTCGTCACCACGTGGGGATGCTGCACTCGGACGGCGCCGGTTGCGGTGATGGAGACTTCGTCCCAGATGCCCGTGTTGCGGTCGCGCACCGGCTGAATCCAGTCCCAGCCGGGCGTGAACTGCATGGTGACGTTGCGGGCGATTTCACCGTCGCCACCCTGTCCGCCGTTGGGATTGCCGGGATAGTCGGGCGGATAGACGATGACGGCCAGCAGGTTCTCGCCATCGGGATTGAGATATGGCGAGATGAGAAAAGTGTTGCGCAGGAACATGCCTTCGTGGGTGACGGCGTTCAGCCGCTTGCCGTTCAGGAAAATGTCGGCCTTGTAGTTGATTCCTCTGAAATTAAGCCATACCTGCTGTCCCGGCTTCCGGCCGTCGACCCTGAACGGGCGTACGAACCAGAAGGTGTAGAAATCTTTTCCGACTTCGTAGATGTCCGGTATCAGGTTGTTGTTCATGCCGAACTCGGGCGCGGGAAAGATGCGGTTTTCGAGCAGCGTAGCGAGCACGGTGCCCGGCACTTTTGCCTTCATCCAGCCGTTTGCGTCGAAAGGCGACGAGGATAGCCGGTTGCCGTCGATGCGGATTTCGTTTGCGCGGCGTGCATACCAGCCGCTGTTCAGGAGTGTTTTTTCACCGGCCGCGGGAATTCGTATGTTCCCGTCAGCCTGTGCAAACGCTGTATGCCCCGACAAAAAAAGGCATATCGACATAACGATGATAACTGTTCTCATAACTGTTGATTTATACTGTTCGTTTTTAATATTAACTGCGCGCAAAGGTAAGCAAAAAAAACAATTGCGATACGGTGAAAAGATGCCGGACGGCGCTTTCTTTTCAGCGTATCGAATGCTCTGCCGGCGGCGTACAGGCGGTTATTCGACCGTCGAGAAGGCGCGCCTTGTCCCGTTCAGGAAATCTCTGGCCGACATTCTTTTTTTGCCGGCAGTCTGTAGCGAGAGCAGGCGTACGAAGCCGTCTGTTGCGGCCACGTCAAGATGTCCGTCGACGGCATTGGCGCGGATGGAGCCGGGGTGCAGCGGATGCGTTTCGCGGAGTATTTCGGTCTGGAATATTTTCAGCGGTATGCGTTCGCCGTCGTCGAAGACGAGTTCTGTCCATGCTGCGGGTACGGGCGACAGGCCGCGTATGAAATCGTACACTTTTCCGGCAGGCTGTCGCCAGTCGATTCTTCGTGTGTCGATGAATATTTTCGGAGCCGTGTGCAGCGTTGCCGCGCCGTCTGTGACGAGTTGTTCCTGCGGGATGGTGGGGACGAGTCCGTCGTGCTCAAGCAGCAGGTCGACAGTTTCAAGTACCAGTATGGCGCCGGCGGTCATCAGCCGGTCGTGTACGGCGCCGGCGTCGGCGTCGCCTGCGATGGGCACGCGCCGCTGCATGATGATGCGTCCCGTATCCATTCCGTGCGTCAGGAAAAACGTGGTCACGCCCGTTTCCTTTTCGCCGTTGATGATGGCCCAGTTGATGGGCGCCGCGCCGCGGTAGCGTGGCAGAAGTGATGCATGGAGGTTGAAGGAGCCGAAGCGCGGCATGTGCCATACCGGTTCGGGCAACATGCGGAAGGCTACGACGATATGCAGATCGGCCTGCCACGCCTTCAGTTCGCGGAGAAACGTTTCGCCGTTCAGTTTGTCGGGTTGCATGACGGGGATGCGCTGCGACAGGGCATACTGCTTGACGGGGCTTGCCTGCAACACGCTGCCGTGCCGGCCAGCGGGTTTGTCGGGCATGGTGACGACGCCGACGATGCGGTAGCCGCCCTCCACCAGTGCGCGCAGACTCTCGCGCGCAAATTCGGGCGTGCCCATGAAAACTATTCGCAGATCGTTCTTTTTCATTGAAAATTATATTTACAGATTCATTTCTTCTTTTACCGTTTCGTAAATTTCCTTCCTTTTTATCCCTCCCTGTCAATCTTCCGAGAATGTCTGCACAAGTATGTCTCTGTAGGAATTGAATATTTTCGACTGCGACACGAAGCCTGTGTATCGCCCGTCACTGTCGACAACGGGCAGGTTCCAGGCCTTCGTATCGTCGAATATGCGCATGATTTGTTCCATCGGCATGTCGGTGCGTATTTTTTCGGAGGGCGATACCATTATTTTCGAGACCTTGAAGCGGTCGTACAGTTCGGGACGGAAGATGATATTCCTGATATTGTCGAGCAGTACGAGCCCTGTCAGCATATTGTTTTTGTCCACTACGGGAAACATGTTGCGCGGCGAGTGCGCGATGGCTTTTTTTACTACTTCGCCAAGCGTCATGTCCGGATGGAGGACGATGAAGTCCGTTTCGATGACATTGTCGATTTTCATCAGCGTGAGTACGGCTTTGTCTTTGTGATGCGTCAGCAGTTCGCCTTTCTTGGCCAGCCGCATGGAGTAGATGCTGTGAGGCTCGAACATGATTATGAGCGCATACGAGCTGATGGAGACGATCATCAGCGGCAGAAACAGATCGTATCCGCCCGTGAGTTCGGCAATCAGGAAGACGCCTGTCAGCGGGGCGTGCATCACGCCCGACATCACGCCGGCCATCCCGAGCAGGGCGAAGTTTTTTTCCGACAGATACATTGTCCAATCAAACCAGTTAGATATGTGCGCGAAGACAAATCCCGCAATGCAACCCAGATAGAGGCTGGGCGCGAATATTCCGCCGCATCCACCGCCGCCATTCGTCGCGCTCGAGGCAAACACTTTGGTGAGCAGTATCAGCGTGAGGAAGACGACGATTCCCCAGTAGCTGTTGCCGAGAATATGAAACGGACTGTTGCCAAGCATGAAGTCATACCGTCCGTCGAGCAGCGACTCGATGGTGTTGTAGCCTTCGCCATAAAGAGGCGGTAGGATGAATATAAGCACGCTCAGCATGGCGGCGCCGAGCAGGAATTTTTGCCACTGATGTTTCAGTCTTCCGTAGATGCCTTCTATCCAGTTCATGGAGCGGGTGAAATAGAGCGAAACCAGTCCGCAGAACATACCCAGCAGAAGGACGTAGGGAATGCGCCCTATCTCGAACACTTCTGTCTGCGAAAACTTGAACATGGCTTCCGTGCCCATAAAGATATATGACATGGTGGCGGCCGTCACCGACGATATCAGCAGCGGCAGGACGGAGGTGAGCGTCAGGTCGAGCATGAGCACTTCGATGACGAAGACAAGCCCTGCTATCGGCGCCTTGAAGATGCCGGCGACAGCGCCTGCCGCGCCGCAGCCGACGAGCAGCATAAGCGTCTTCTGTTCAATCCTGAACAGCCGGCCGAGGTTGGAGCCGATAGCTGCGCCCGTCAGCACGATGGGTGCCTCGGCTCCGACCGAACCGCCGAATCCGATGGTCATCGAACTTGCTGCAAGAGACGACCATATGTTGTGACCCTTGATACGGCTCTTGCGCTGCGAGATGGCATACAGTATTTTTGTCACTCCGTGGCTGATGTCGTCGCGGACAATGTAGCGGACAAACAGCCCGGCCAGCAGAATGCCTGCTACGGGATAGATGAGCAGCAGGTAGTTGACGCCTTCGGCCGAGTTGACCTGAAGAAGGTGCTGTATCGAATGAATCAGATATTTCAGCAGTATAGCGGCCGTAGCCGTGCCTATGCCTATAAGAAAACTGATTATGAGCACGAACGTTTTCTCCCTGACGTGCTTTTCACGCCAGAGGAGGAAGCGGTAGAACAGCCCTCTGTTTTCGGTTTCATTTGGCGCGCTCATCATACTCCTTTCCCTGTAAATACGATTTTTACGGTGTAGATCAGTATCGTAATGTCGAGCGTGAGCGACATGTGCCTGTAATACATCATGTCGAAGTGGAGGCGTTCGATCATTTTTTCGACCGTGTCGGCATATCCGTATTTCACCATGCCCCACGAGGTGATGCCCGGCCGGACGTTGTGCAGCAGGTAGTAGTAAGGCGCTATCCTGACGATCCTGTCGACGTAGTACCGCTGTTCGGGGCGCGGGCCGACGAGGCTCATATCGCCCTTGAGGATGTTCCAGAACTGCGGGATTTCGTCCAGGCGGTATTTGCGCAGGAAGCGTCCGAACGGCGTCACCCGCGGATCGTCATTCCCGGTCAGCAGCGGTCCCTGGCTGGCGGCGTCGGCATACATGGTGCGGAATTTGTAGATGGTAAACGGCCGTCCCATAAACCCGATGCGTTCCTGTCTGAAGAAGACCGGTCCCTTCGAACTTCGCTTCACGCCGATGGCGATGCAGGCGTAGAGCGGCGAAAACAGTATCAGCACGAGCGCCGAGACAGCCTTGTCGAGCGCGTGTTTGATGTTTTTGCCTGCTTCGGAAAAGTTGTTGGCCGTGACGTCTATCAGGGGGATGCCGTGGATGGTTTTGACGTCGACCGTGTAGAGCGGATTGTTCTTCTCCGCCCATATTTTGATGGGACGCTTGTAGTGGTAGAGCGAGTAGAGCAGGCGAATGCTTTCGTTGCCGTGCACGTTTTCGGGCGCCACTATCAGTTCGTCGACAGGCATCGTTTCCATCAGCCGGGGCAGGTCGCCGATGTGTCCCGCGACTTCGTCCGTACCGATCTCCAAATCCGTATGGCCGTCTTCGCCCACGAAACCGATGATACGGTAACCGACCTTGGGCAAGTCGCGCCTGATTTTTGCGGCCTGACTGCCGACGCCGATCACAAGCACGTTGAGCGCCCATTCGCAGCGCGCTATCTTGCGGGCGGCGTGATTAGTTATCACGCTGCGGCAGACGTATGTAAAGAAAAACTGCATGATGCCGTAAGAAAAGCAGATGGTGTAATATATGTTGAACGACTTGGGAAGATCGTTTAATATCACCGTGAAAAA
>JAIRLL010000359.1 GCA_031259505.1 Tannerella sp. | reverse complement strand
ATCATTACATTCTAATAAATTAATCGTATGAAAAAGAAAATTTTACTATGTATGTTGGGGATTGTGACGTGGATTCACAATCCGTTATTTGCGCAGGACACCGTTACACTGGATCTAAGCGCACCGGTTGATCCGGCCGAAATCGTGCTGGATGAAGAAAAAGGCTTCTGGACGGAAGCCTTCAGCGACGCCCCGCTTGTCTTCGAACATTTCACCTTTTCGCACAGCGGCAGCACGGAGTATGGCGGCTACTGGAGCGGCTTTATCGTCGGCAGCAACGGCGATACCGGCGATTACGGAAGTTTGAACATCGCCGCGGGCGACTGGGTGAGCAACCAGTGGGGCAACATGGCCGGCGGAGGCATTCGAACCGGCAGCGACGGCAGCCCGCTCAAGGATGAAGACGGCAAGACGCTGACCGAAAAAGGCATCCCGTATCTGCTTGCCTACGGCGATCCCACCATCACGCTCGACCGGGAATACGAAGCCGTCGGCGTGTATCTGAACAGTCACCCCTGGCCATATTACGACAATCTGTATGGCGGCGCCTATTCCCGGGCGCTGAATCAGGAAGGCGATTATTTCAAGGTGACCATCACCGGACTGAATGTGGCCGGCGAAGAAACGGGAACGGCGGTGGAATATCTCCTTGCCGAATACAGAGACGGCGAACTGCTTCAAAGTACGGCCTGGGAATGGGTAGACCTGTCTCCGCTTGGAAAGGTTAACAGCCTGAAGTTTACCCTGACATCGACCGATGTGGGCGACTATGGCATGAATACGGCCGCCTATTTCTGTCTGGATAAGCTGCAGGTGCGCACGGCGGGTGCGGATGGAATCATTGCACCCCTGCCCGCAACGGTTCAGATCTATCCGAATCCCGTGGCTGATCAGTTGACCGTCGCCGGTTCCGCCATCCGTCAGATCAGCGTCGTCGACCTCGGCGGACGCCTGATATATCAGCTTCAGGCAAACGGACAGCCGCAGTTGACGATTCCCGTATCCCAATGGGGAAAAGGCGTCTATATTGTCCGGATTACGGATGCTACGGGTACGGTTTCACGCAAAATCGTCAGGAAATAAAACGATGTTGCGCGCATATCCCGATATTTTCAGACCTCAAAATTGCCTGCACAGCAAGGATGAACGATTTTTTTTGAATCGCCGGTGCAAAAAAAAACGCTTTTTTCTTGCTGTTATGAAAAATGAACGTATCTTTGTGGCGTCAAAAAAAACTGAATTGAAATGAACAGGTACTTTTTTACATACTTCTATTTTTACTTTTACTTTAACAGAGTAAAGGCAGGAATCTGTATGTAGAAAGTTGAATAAAAGACATGCCACAACAGAAACACAAAAAGTCCTGCCGAAATCCGGCGGGACTTTTTTTGATTGCGCAGTATAACAAAAAAAAGAACATAATGAAACGGACAGTAGCTATTCAGGGCATCGCAGGCTCTTATCACGACATCGCCGCACACAGTTTTTATGAAGGCGAAGAAATCGACATCATCGGATGCAATACGTTCAGGGACGTCATCCGCAGAATCCACGACGACCCGGCCGTAGTGGGAATGATGGCTATCGAAAATACCATTGCCGGCAGTCTGTTGCAGAATCACGAGCTGATCCGGCAAAGCGAGTGCGCGATTGTAGGCGAGTACAAACTGCGGATCTCTCATACCCTTGCCGCCTTGCCGGGAGCGCAGTTGCCTGACGTCAGGGAGATTGATTCGCATCCGATTGCGCTGATGCAATGCGGCGACTTCTTAAACGCACTGCCGCACGTCAAACTGGTCGAAACGGAAGACACGGCATTGAGCGCCAAGTGGATTGCCGAGAACCGGCTGGCCGGCCACGCCGCCATCTGCGGAAAAAGGGCTGCCGAAATCTACGGCCTGGAAACGCTTGCCGAAGGCATCGAAACGAACAAGCGCAACTACACGCGCTTTCTTGCACTTGCCGACCGCTGGAAAGCCGAAGAACTGCTGGAAGGCGTGACAAAAAACAAGGCCTCGCTCGTGTTTGCCACTTCGCATACGGCCGGCAGCCTGTCGAAAGTGCTGACCATCCTGTCGTTCTATGACATGAACCTGACAAAGATTCAATCCCTGCCGATTATCGGACGCGAATGGGAATACATGTTTTACGTCTGCCTGACGTATACCGACTACATGCGCTACAAGCAGGCGCTGGATGCCATCACGCCGCTTACCAAAGACCTGAAAATTCTGGGAGAATATGCTGAAGGAAAACAAAGTGTCTGAAATAAGGCCTGCCGACCGGTTGTCGGGCATCAGCGAATACTATTTCTCGAAGAAACTGAAAGAAGTGTCGGCGATGAACGCCGCCGGAAAGCGCGTAATCAATCTCGGCGTGGGCAGTCCCGACCTTCCTCCGTCGAGAGAAGCCATCGAGGTCTTCTGCAGCGAGATACGGAAAGACGACGTACACGGCTATCAGCCATATATCGGTATTCCCGCACTGCGCGAAGGTTTTGCGGAATGGTACCGCACGTGGTATGGCGTCGCGCTGGATCCGCAGACGGAGATTCAGCCTCTGATCGGGTCGAAAGAAGGCATTTTGCATATCTCGCTTGCCTTTCTGAATCCGGGCGATGCCGTGCTTGTACCCAATCCGGGTTATCCGACGTACAGCTCGGTCGGAAAACTGACGGGAGCAGAATTAATGTATTATGAACTGGCCGAATCGAACGGCTGGCAACCCGATTTCGACGCACTGGAACAGATGGATTTAAGCCGCGTCAAACTGATGTGGGCAAACTATCCCCACATGCCGACCGGCGCCAGCGCGACGCCCGAACTGTTCGAACGGTTAGTCGCCTTCGGACGCCGCCACGGCATCGTGATCTGTCACGACAATCCCTACAGTTTTATCCTGAACGACCGTCCGCTGAGCATACTCGGCGCGCCCGGCGCCAAAGACGTCTGCATCGAACTCAACTCCATGAGCAAGGCGCACAACATGCCCGGCTGGCGCATGGCGATGCTGGCGTCGAACGCGCAATTCGTACAGTGGGTTCTGAAAGTGAAGAGTAACGTAGATTCCGGACAGTTCCGCCCGATGCAGTCGGCAGCAGTTCAGGCTCTGAAGGCTCCAAAAGCATGGTATGGCGAAATGAATCGCATCTACCGCAGCCGCCGTGAAGCGGCCGGACAAATCATGCACGCGCTGGGATGCCGCTACGACGGGCGACAGTCGGGCATGTTCCTGTGGGGAAAGATTCCCGAAACGGAAAAAAGCGGCGAAGCATTGGCCGACAAAATACTGTACGAAGCAAACGTGTTCATCACGCCCGGCTTCATCTTTGGAAGCGCGGGAGAACGATATGTACGCATATCGCTGTGTTGCAGCAATGAGATGCTGGCGGAAGCTTTATTCAGGATCAAGAAATTAAAATACAACATCTAACATTCAATTATTCAGTCATTAAAAATTAAAGTTATGGAACAAATGGAATTGGAATCAATCCTGTTGCCGGGCGTAAGCGAGCAGCGGCCGGTTGTCATTGCCGGGCCGTGCAGTGCGGAAACGGAAGAGCAGGTATTGGAAACAGCCCGTTCGCTGTCGGGCAAGGGTATCAAAATTTTCCGGGCAGGCATCTGGAAGCCGAGGACGAAACCGGGCGGATTCGAAGGCATCGGGACGCAAGGCCTGCGCTGGTTGAAAAAGGTAAAGGAAGAAACAGGAATGTACGTCATTACGGAAGTCGCCACGCGCGACCATGTGTTCGAAGCGCTGAAGGCGGGCGTGGACATGCTGTGGATCGGCGCGCGGACGTCGGCAAATCCCTTTGCCGTTCAGGAAGTGGCCGATGCGCTGAAAGGCGTGGACATACCCGTCCTGATTAAAAATCCGGTCAATCCCGACCTTGATTTGTGGGTCGGTGCGATTCAGCGTTTCTACGGAGCGGGGCTTCGCCGTCTGGGCGTCATTCACAGGGGATTCAGTTCGTACGACAAAAAGATTTACCGCAACCTGCCTCTGTGGCATATTCCCATCGAACTGCGTCGCCGCTACCCGCATCTGCCGATTA
>JAIRLL010000136.1 GCA_031259505.1 Tannerella sp. | reverse complement strand
CTGAAATCCGTTACGTCTTCGAATACTCCGAAAGAAGTGCCTGTGCCGGGGTAATAATCTATTGCGACATACGTGAGCAGGGTACAGTTGCCGCACATACTATGCGCGGTGTATACCTTTGCCGATCCCCACGACAATATTTTTGTCAGGCGTTCTCTCACGAAGGGCTTGTCGCATTCTATCCTGTAAGTACTGTTCGGCGTCCGGTTGCTGAGCGGAATGAATTTCGCCGTATAAGCGCCCGGCGCGTTATAATAGTGGAATATATTTTTATCCGGCGTTACAGTGAAATTGCCGTCACCCCAGTCGATCATAACGTCCATAATGCCGTCATCCCATGTTATCGGCATTGCTACGCGCGCATTCTCGCCGGTCGTACTGTCGATGGCGTATTCCACCGTTACGGGCTTTTCGACGGCTTTGGCCTGCGTAACGGTGACCGTGCGCGTCCTTCCGCTTTCGTTCTGCGTAAAGACGATCGTTCCGGTATGTTCGTTGTCGAAATTGGGATTGATCACAAACCGGTCGCCTGTGTCATGGATAATCCATTCGTTTGAATTTGTCCACGTATAGCCTGTTTTTACCCCGTCTTTCAATGAAATAATATCCACCACAAACGCGCCTCCGGTTTCATCCATGTTGATGACGGGATTAAATTCGTATCCAAATTCAAAGAACCATGCGTCGTGCCAGTCGTCGGGCATTTCGCCTTCGTTCTGCACCATTTCTATCGTCCAGTTTCGGAAAGGGTACCGTTCGTCCAGTTCCGAGCTTTCCCATGCGGCGTCCTCGTATTTGGCATATTCGATGCGGTCGATGTACAGGTTGTCGCACGAAAAGGCGGAATGGACAAGGGCATGTACGCTGTCCGGTATTCCTTTTACGCCTGCGGTAAACATGCTTGTGGAATAGGTTTCAGAGAACAGCGTTATGAAGCGTCGCGCCTGACTTTGGTATTGTGTCTGTTCGCTTTTCGGCCGGTAGTTTTTGGGTAGGAATCCGCCTTCTATGCGCATGGAAAAGAATTTGACCTCCGAATAGTCGATGCTTTCCTTGTTGTAGGAATTGTTCCAGTGAATCAGGGGTAAATCACGGTTGGCTTCGCACACGCATATCAGGTTGCTCCACATCACCGTTGTTATGCTTTTCGCATTTAAGGCATTTATCCTCATGCGGTAGAGGCCTTCGGGAAATCCTGTGAACTGAATGGTTGCCGTGTAGAAGTTATAATCGCCCTGTTTTCTTATCCTTACATCCGATGTTCTTATCACTCTGTTTTTTTCGTTCAGCATTTGGAGGGATACGGCGAGCGGCGCGTCCAGACTGCAAAACTGCACGTCGGTAGCGTCGTCGGGCGCGTACTTTGCGCGGTACGTATCCGGCTGATGGTCCCGCGATGAGAAAAAGCGTATGGGACTGCCCGATGGGGTATATAATTTATCGGCAAGCATGACTAAGATTTTTTTTAACTACAATAAAGGAAGACTTAAAGAGTTTAAGACTTAAAGACAGGGACGAAGAAGGGAACCAAGGGACCAAGGGACACAAAGTACACGATGTTCGTTTTTGATTAAAAAAGGCTGCTGCCGATTTGTTCAACAGCAGCCTTAACCAAATAAACATGAAAGAACTAATCCTCTTTTTTCGGACGTTTCTTACCGGACATCCGGTCGTACACGTCCGAAAGCCACTTTTCCCGCTGCTCTTCCGTCAAATCGGGACGCACATGAGGGTGAACCCGAATAAACTGATCCTTCGTCCAGAAGGTCGGCAATTCGTCGTTGAAAGAAATACCATTGATTAACATCATCTCTGTTTTTTAATTTTCAACTCTTTTACGACGGTATAACCACATCCACAGGAATGCTTTCAAACCCTATTACGCCTGCTGTGGTCAGCGCATCGACGCCGACCAGTCCAAGTTCGTATGTACCGGCAGCGGCAAAGGTAATGGAGAATGAGCTGTCCGCATCGTTTGCGGTTATCGACGCCGGCGATACCGGCGTCCCCGTGGCAACGTTTGTCGCTTTCCATACGGAGGTGGCGTTCAGTTGCGTTTTGTACTGCCCGTACACGTTTACCTCCTCGCAATCGGTCACTAACTGTACCTTTGCCAAAAGCGAAGCGGTGGAAACGACCCTCGTCAGGAGGTCGGTCAGTCCGCGCAGCAGGGCGATGTTGTCGCGTGTGGAAAACGGGAAAAACGAAGCCGACGACTGCAACTCCAGCTTGTTGCCGAAGTCGACGGTCATCTGTTTCAAATTCGGCGTATTGCCTGTCGGTTGAAAACCGCCGCCGCTCACGCTTACATTCACGCTGAACGGTAAGAGGTTGCCGTTGCCGTCGTCCTGTCCTATTATCCGTTTGGCAGGCGAAATCGTAATCACATACGCGCCGCCGGAATAGCCGTTCAACTGGTTAATCATACGGTCGAAACACAAACCGCTCTGCCATTCCACAAGGAATATGGCCGACCCCGGATCCACCTGCCAACTGAAGCCGTCGGGAAGCGTTACTACGGTAGCTTCCGAACTGCTGTCCGTTACGCTGTTCACTTTCTTGGGCGTCAGGTACCAGCGTTTGTTCTGGTCTGCCGCCCTCATTTTCTCCTGTAATAACGCATACAGACTGTTTGCCTGCTGAGATGTTATCTTCTCGTCAGCAGGGCAAAAAACCAGATACGCCGGAACACCCAAACTGCTGTCGCACGATTTCGGCGACATATTCATCTTTCTTGTACTGCATAAATCTTTCATTTTTTTAACTTTTTAATTTTTAATTTTTTGTACGGGCGAAAGATTTTTCGCCCCTACCGTTTTTACATTTTTAATTTTTAACAGTGACTTGTAAATTCCAGTCTTAAATTTCTTATCTCTATCCCGTCCAGATGGTCGTTAAAGAGCGCTTTCAACCCCTGCTGCCTTACCGCTTCGTTGAGCGCGTTGGACAGTGCGTAACGCTTGACAAACTCCTCCCCGCTGTACCAGTAAAGGTAATTTGTCATTACCGACACGTAACCGGTGTTGTTTTTCAACTCGTCCATGAACGCCTCGTATATGGGTATCAGTACCGGCCTGTACACTTTTTCGAGCCGTTCCGCTTCGCGGTAATCCCTGTTACTGTCTGCAACGATGAGGAGATGGAGGTCGGCCCACCGTTCATAGCCTTTATTTTCTTGAACGTATTCCACAAAGTCGCACAGCAGAACGATTAACGGATACTTCTGCTTTGCAAACTCCCCCGTCCGGTCGTATGACGAAAGCGTCTGCAATATGCTCCGCAAATGGCCGTACATGTAATGCACCGGTCGCTTAAGCCTTTCGGCTGTCGCCCTTACCGCTTCGCCGATAACGTCTTCAATGATAATCACAGGCCGGTAAATATGGGGTTAATATACGCAAACAGGCTGTCGTATTCCCTGCCTTTCGACGGGGCATAACTTTCGAATGCGCCGGCGTACTTTTCGCCGACAAACCGCCTGTTCCTGTCTACCATCTCATTCCATGCAAAAGCCATCTTTTTTGCGGGCGACCGGCGTATGGCGTTTTCCGCTTCCGTCAATACCTCGCCTGCCCCCGCCGTTTCGCTTGCCGAATCTCTCCGGATGTAATAATAGATATAGCCGGCGCACGGCGTTCTTAACCTGTGCGCCAGCTTTACCCATTTCTCCTCCGGAATTTCTTTCGAGAGTTCCGCCACCAGTTCATCATACAGTTTCCCGCCAAGCATCAGCCGCAAATACTTCGGCTCGTACTTGTCGATAAACCACTGTACACCGGCAATAACGTCGGGATGATTAATCTGCCCAATGGCTATTTCGCCCTGAAATATGTCGGGTGTGACGATCATTGGATTTCTTCCTTACGGACGGACTTGGAATCGGGTTTCGGGGACTTTTTCCTGTCGGAGATGGGCGCCGCTTTTTCCTCGCCGGAAAGGGCCTCCGCTTCTTCGTCGCCGGAAAATTCCGTGAACGACAGTAAACCTCTCGACGTCCTCACTCGGTTTTCCCTGATAAGGATACGAATGTCCCGTTCTTTACCTTCTACAATCACTTTCATTGCCGTGTTATTTTGCGATTAACGGTCTGATCTGGTCGAATTTCCCTTTCAGGAAAGCAAACGGATTGTAGACAGGGAAGATGCACTCCTCCTGTATGATCACCGCCACCTGATGGGTGCGCTTGGTGGGAACATCCTCTGCCAACTCCAGTTCAAGAGCGGTAAAATCGACAAGCGACGCGCCATTGACGAAGTCGCCGATGACAAACTCTCCGGGAGCGACGTAGGTGGATTCGACAACGGGAATGTTTTTAATGTACTTCACTCCGTTACGGACGATAACCAACCCAAGATTAACACCTTCGGTGTTTTTCAGCGATTCTACGGCAAAGACGTCTATCGGGCTTAACGCTACCGCATTGGGCGTGTATTCGCCATAGGTGAGATAGGCCTGTGCAGCCGCCAGTACGTCGGCGTTGTTGGGGTCTTCCACCGTAGCTGCAAACTCGCCGCCTGCCGCAAAGGTGGCCGCCGAAAATACCGCAGCAGAGCTGTAGGCATTGTCAATGACGATTTGCCGGTCGTTCACCTTGTTGGCCGTGAAGGTGGCATTGTATGACGTCGCTCCGGTAAATCCCGCAAAGGTGATTTTCATGCCGTTGTTGATGAGCGGCTGCGGGTCTGTAAAAGAGATCAGCGACTGTGTGCCGCTGTTGTAAGTCGCCACGCCGGATATCGAACCTGCGCCGCCGGTAATAAGAGTGCCCAGTACGGTAGCAAAATCCGGTATCTGCTTCCACAGTCCGGTAAAATTGTCGTTGAGACCGTCGCCCTTCAATATCTGAAAATCTTCCTGCAACCGCACCCATTCGGGCAGCCGGTTAATCAACCACGAACGCAGCCATTTGACGGACTTTATCATTTTCTTTGACACGAAAACAATCGTTCCGATACGATGGGAGCTTTCCGTTATCTCTTTTACATTGAACGCCGATTCGGGCAGCATCCCGTTTTCGGATACCGTCGCCGCATTGCGATCCAAATCGGTAATCTGCGAAAAGGTGAGGGTCGGGAAATTTTCG
>JAIRLL010000270.1 GCA_031259505.1 Tannerella sp. | reverse complement strand
CCCGTCCGGAATATGGCTCTGACATGTGTACGCTCGCCTGTCTCGAAATGCGGCCGGCGCGTGCGCAGGTAGATGCTCGCTGCGGAGCCGAAGTCGCGCGCCGGCTGGAAGATTTCACTTTTCTGTCCGTTGTAGAGCGAGATTTCTTCCACGTTGTCGAGCGAGAACTTGCCCAGGTCGATCTGTCCGTTCTGCGCATTGCCAAGCTGTATGCCGTCATAGAACACGCCCGTGTGATTCGTCCCCATGCTGCGCACGTCCACGGTTTTCAACCCGCCGATGCCGCCGTAATCCTTGATTTGAATACCGGAAAAATAACGGACGGCGTCGGCCACGGAAAAACTGCTCAGCGCCTCCAGTTTTTCTCCTGCAAGCCGCTGGGATGGAATAATCTCTCGGTGACGGTCGGCCACAACCGTCACTTCGTCCAGATGCTGGATGCTGTCCAGCCTGTTCTGTGCAAATGATACCGCACCTGCCGCAAGCAATCCGCCTGCACATAATGTTTTTACATATAACATAAAAAGCCATTTAAATCTGACAATCAAAACAGCTTTCGTACAGAAAAACCGGAAAGAAGTCCCACGCTTCGCATTCCGGGCGAATATAAAACCCGGACGGTCTTTCCGAAAATAATGTTGGGATAAACCTTGCAGGAAGAACTCGTCTGTGAAATCGGCAACCTGCTCTGTCTGTCTCAAGCTTTATTCCACGAAAGCTTTAAACTCAGGATTCTGGCAGGTCTTCTGACTTGCTCCGTCCTTGAACGTCCTTCCCGGAAGCGCTGATGAACGGTTTTTCTTCGTCCATTCCCGATTTTCCAGTGGATTGAGTATTGTTCAAGAACTTTGGCGGAACTTACAGCAGCGGGTCTGTTCAGGATTTACACCTGATTCCCTTTTCAATGCATCTTCCGAATGGAAGCGGCATCACCAAAATCCGGGGCAAAGGTAGCATCTTTTTTTCGAATAAAGAATCCTGAGCAGTTTTTTTTGAGCCGTTGAAATCAATACGGGCGCGAGAGAAGTTCCCGCGCCCGTATCGGAATTTGCCATGTCCGGGCGGCACAGCGTTTGTGTCCGGGTCTCAGTTCAATTCGGCTTTCGACAGTTCGAGGAAGCCGGCGGCAAGCGATTTGTCCGTTTCGTGTCCGGCCAGATAATTGCGTATCACGCATTTCAGTTCTTCAAATTCCGCCACGGAAAAGGCCATATTGACAGACATGTCGCCTACGGGCAGGTAAATGTCCTTAACCAGCCCCTTGCCGCGGTTGAGCGCTGCATAACAGCCTGTGTCGACAGATTCGATGTAGTCAAGAAACTTCTTCAGCCGCTCGACAGAGGGGAAATGGATGAGTACGTTACCGGCTTCGACGTGTATTTTCGAACAGGCGCTGCATTTGAAAACCCTCATGATGTCAGTTCCTTTTCGAGTTGTGCAACCCAGAGGTCGATGCGCGTGCCGGTCCGGTCGCTTTCGTTGTCTTCGTCGATGGGCAGGCCGACAAACCGGCCGTCGACTACGGCTTCGGAGTCGTCGAACGTGTAGCCTTCCGTGTCGGTAAAGCCGATAACCGTCGCCTTGTCCTTCACTGTCCTGTATATTGTCCCGATCGCATTGCAGAACGTGTCGGAATAGGACGACGAGTCGCCGCAGCCGAACAGCGCCACCTTCTTTCCGGACAGGTCGGCCGAAGCCACCTCGCGGATGAAGCCTTCCCAGTCATCCTGCAAATCGCCCAGCCCCCATGTGGAACTGCCGAACAGCAACACGTCGTATGCCTGCAGGTCGCTCTTTTTCACCGACGCCACATCCCGTATGTCCGCGTCGTTCACATTCAGTTTCGCTCCTATCCGCCTGGCAATGTCTTTCGTATTGCCTCCGGATGTGCCATAAAAAATTCCAATTTTACTCATAAATATATTTTGTTTGATTTACGGAGCAAAGGTGCACCGTCTGCCCGTATCCGGCAATACCTGTTTTTATGTATTTTCGTGTACAGGATTACCTGCATGTCAGTAGGGAAAGAAAGCGGGATTCGGGGATTTATCCGCACGTTTCCGCTGCAAAAAACTTTTTCTATTGCATATGCTTGGAAATCGCGGGATTTTCATCTAATTTTGCCGCTGTCAAAAAATAAAACGTATCCGATGAAAGATTTTTTCCGCGTACTGAAGCGTTTCGTGCCGCCATACAGAAAGTATCTGGTGATGAACGTCGTGTTCAATATTCTTTCTGCAATACTGAACGTCTTTTCCTTTGCGCTGATTATGCCCGTACTCGACATCCTGTTCAAGACAAGCGATGTCGCGTATGCGTATATCCCCTGGGAATGGGATTTCGGTTCGTGGGATGCGTGGAAAAACGTGCCCGATGTTGCCCGCAACAATTTCTTCTGGTACGTGGGCGACATGATCGCTGCGCACGGCGAACGGTACACGCTGCTGACCGTCTGCATTGCGCTCGTGGGGACGACGCTCATGAAAGTGACGGCCATGTATATGGCTTTCTATACGATGATTCCGATACGTACCGGCGTCGTGCGCGACATCCGCAACCGGATCAATGAGAAAATCACGGAACTGCCGCTTAGTTTTTTCTCCGAAGAGCGCAGGGGCGACATCATTGCCCGCGTATCGGGCGACGTGATCGAAATCGAATCGTCCATAATGAGTTCGCTCGACATGCTGTTCAAAAACCCCATACTGATACTCATATACCTTGCGGCCATGCTGGTGACAAGCTGGCAACTGACGGTTTTCGTGCTCGTTCTGCTGCCGCTCGCGGGATACGTCATGGGGCTTGCAGGAAAGAAACTGAAACGTAAATCACTGCTCGGACAGGCGCAGTTCGGACTGCTGATGAGCCGGATAGAGGAGACCTTGAGCGGTCTGCGCATCATAAAAGCTTTCGTGGCGGAGAAGAAGATACGGAAAAGGTTCGAACAGACGAACGAAATGTTTCGCCGCACCACCAACCGCATCTACCGCCGCCAGCAATTGGCGCACCCGCTGAGCGAGTTTCTGGGCACGCTGACCATCGTCGTCATCCTCTGGTATGGCGGCACGCTGATTCTGACCGACCACAGCGCCATCCACGCATCCGCCTTCATCTACTACCTGGTGATATTCTACAGCATCATCAATCCCGCCAAAGAGCTGAGCCGGTCGGTCTACGCCATTCAGAAAGGAATGGCCTCGGTCGAGCGCGTCGACAAAATACTGATGGCCGAAAACAACATCACCGCCCCGCCCTGTCCCAAACCTGTCGCTCTTCGCGAAGCCATCGAATATCGCGACGTGTGGTTCCGCTACGGCAGCGAATGGGTGCTCAAAGGCGTCTCGCTGCGCATCGAAAAGGGGCAGACGGTGGCGCTGGTCGGACAGTCCGGCTCGGGCAAAAGCACGCTGGTCGACCTCCTGCCGCGCTTCTACGACGTCGAGAAGGGATGCATCTGCATCGACGGCACGGACATTCGCGACGTCGCGCCGGCCGCCCTGCGCAGCCTGATGGGCAACGTCAATCAGGAAGCAATCCTGTTCAACGACACGTTTTTCAACAACATCGCCTTCGGCGTCGAACATGCCACGATGGACGAAGTCAGAGAAGCCGCCCGCATCGCCAATGCTCACGACTTCATCGTCGCCACGGCGGACGGCTACGAAACCGGCATCGGCGACCGCGGAGGCAAACTGTCCGGCGGACAGCGTCAGCGTATCAGCATCGCTCGGGCTATCCTGAAAAATCCGCCCATACTCATCCTCGACGAAGCTACCTCGGCTCTCGACACCGAATCGGAACGGCTGGTGCAGGAAGCCCTCGAACGGCTCATGCGCAACCGTACCACCATCGTGATTGCCCATCGCCTGTCCACGATATGCAGCGCCGACGAAATCTGCGTCATGCACGAAGGCGAAATCGTCGAACGCGGCAAACACGACGAACTGCTCGCCCGCAACGGATACTACAGGAAACTTTGCGACTTGCAGCGATTCTGAACGAATGAACTTCGATTTTCAATTCAAATTGTCGCATTTGGCATGCTTTGCCTGAAACTCCTGCGGAGAATTAATTCGTTGCTTTTTTATCCGGAAATCATTTTTCTTATACCGAACTCAGGTTAAAAGCGGAATGACACAATCGGAATCCGGCAGGATTGCCAACAGAAACATTGTTTCTAACCGGAATCTGACCGGATTGCCAACAGAAACATTGTTTCTAACCGGAATCCGGCAGGATTGATTCCAATAACCTGAGTTCGGTATAGGAAATAGCCGTTTACGGCTTACATATCAATAGAGAACTTCGTATTCACATAATTCCATAATTTTCAAAATTTACAAATATGTTAATTCTGAAAATTCTGTTATTCTGTTAACCTGAGTTCGGTATAAGAAACGGGTTTGTCCTGCGTTGCGATTCCTGACTTAGCCCCAAGGGCAAATATCACTACTCAACACACTGTTATTCCGTCAGCAAATGCCTCGGAATGTCGATTATTTTCGTATCCGTCCGGCAGGCGCCCAGAATGCCCAGTCCGCCCGCGATGTTGGAGTAGACCGGCAACGGCTCCACAAAAAAACTGTCCTCGCCGTTGTGCTCGAATATCGTCAGCGACTTGAGATACCGGTAGGCGGAAGGCGAAAGGGCGACCAGTTTGAATACGTAGCGGGTGTCGAATATTTTGCGATTCTCCAATTCCGTTTCCCACCAGTCCCCGTCCGATGTATCATAATTAATCTTCGGCTTGATGGTGATGTTCAGCGCATATTCCCTGCTGTCGAAAAGGTCGTCGCTGAAGATGCCGTACCCGTTCAGGTCGGACGTGCCCACAATGTCGCTGGTCACGTCTTCAAATTCCACTCGCAGGGCAGGTTCCCGGTCGTAATTGAAGTTATTGTTGTTGACCGAATTCCACCATACATGGTATTGATCGCCGAAATATGCCGTATCGCTAAAACCGTTTTTCCAGACGCCGTCTATCAGACATTCCTGCCATGCGCACAGTCGATAGTAGTTGGGCGTGCCCGGCTGCGCATCATTCAGGCGTACAAGGCAGCGCAGCGAACCGTCGCCCAGGCGCGCAGTATCGATCGCAAGAATCGGCGCGGCAGGCGGGACGACCGTTTCGGCTGTGACCGCCGCAAAGCCTTCTCTGGCGACGGACAGTTTCACGCGATCGTTCTCACGCACTTCCGCCGCAGAGACGTATGACGGCTGCGACGTCTCTGCGTTGACAGCCTGCATGGGCGGCTGCAGTACGTCGTTGATGTAGAGCTCGACTGTTGCGTCCGCAAACGTTTCGCCCTGCGATTCGGTGACAGGCCAGCTTCGCGAAACGAACACCCGCACAATCGAGTCAGGCTCCACAAAGCAGTTGACGACAAGCCTGGGTTCCGGCATATCGCCCGAAAAGTCTACCGCCTTCGTACACGACAGAAACAGTCCCGCAGCCATCGCGAAGACCATATATTTCCCGATCTTGAATTTTGAATCTTGGATCATCTTGAACTTGTTAATCATGTCGAAATGTTTTTAAAATGTATACGTATATGAGATGGACGGGATGACGGACAGTATGCTGGTTTCCTGAATGACGGGTCTGCTGCCCGTCCTGTTGCCTTCCCCGTCGAAGGTATTTTCGATATCAGGATATGCGAAGGTGGGGTTTCGGCGTGCATAGACGTTATAGGCGCTGATGTTCCACGTACCTGTATGTCCGTTTTTCTTCGGGCGGCGAATGTTCAGCCCGAGGTCCAGGCGGTGATAGTCGCTCATCCGGTAGTTGTTGCGCGATTCGTAGTGTTTTATGCTCCAGTCGGAGGGGGATACGGGTTGCTGCGCGACGTTGCTGCCGGGCAGTATGGGCGACCGGTCATACGATTCAAGCCCGACCGTCATCCATCCGCCGGTGTAGTACGTCCATGTGCCGTTGACGTCCACCTTGTCGCTCAGTTTGTAGACGGCCGCGAGGTTGATTTTGTGGCGGCTGTCGTATTTGGCCCAAAAGCGGCGTCCGCCGTTTATTTCACCGTTCGGAAACTGCCGGTCTGCCCACGAGAGGCCATATCCCAGCCATCCGTTCAGGCGGCCTTCGGGTTTCTGCGCCAGCCATTCGATGCCGTAGGCCGTGCCGCGTCCCATCGCCACGCGGTCCTGCCAGTCGGTAGACGTCGAAAACATCGACGCGCCGTCGCGATATTCGATCAGGTTGTTCATCGTCTTGTAGTATCCTTCGAGCGAGAAATTCCACGTCCGGTTCAGTTCGTGATAGACGCCCGTCGAAAACTGGTTGGAAATCATCGGGCGTATGTTTCGCGTGACGGGTACCCACAGGTCGTTCGGCAGGCTGACCGTCGAACCCGAAAGCAGATGCACGTACTGGTTCATCAGGGCATACGACGCCTTGACCGACCAGTCCCGGCCGAGCAGATAGCGTGCCGAGAGGCGCGGTTGCAGGCCGGCGTACGTCTTCTTTTCGACGTGGAAGAGCGAGAAGTGCAGGCCGGCGTTGACCTTCAGCGCGGGCGTGACGTCCATGTCGTCTTCGGCGTAGAACGACACTTCGTGCGCCGGCAGTGTCCGGCCTTGAAACTTGTCGGCATCGGCGACTTCCGCTTCTCCTGTTCCGGTCGACGACGACGCGCCGCTCTCTTCGGGGCGGAAACTGTGGAAAAGATAGTTGCTGCCGAACCTGACCGCATGATTCGGATGGGGCGACCAGTCGAGATCCATCCGGTAGCCGATGTCGCGTATGCCGGAATTGTGGGTCATATTCGTCCGGCTGCGGGTGGTTTCGACGCCGCCTGCTTTGTCGACCGACATGTCGTAGATGTTGATGTCCGAGCGGAAACGGCTGTATATGGCGCTCATGTTAGCAAACAGTTGCGGGCTGAAGACGTAGTTCCAGTTCAGCGATGCCAGCATGTTGCCCCACTTCCATCCGGAGCCGTTTTCGGAATATGTACCGCTTGCCGCGCTGTGATACCATTCCTGCCTTACGCGAAGGGCGTCATCTCCCGAATACCAGTTGAAGTACATGCGGCTCCGGTCCGAAAAACGGTAGTTCAGTTTCGCGTTCAGGTCGTAGAAGTGGTACGAGGTGTGGTTTTTCTCGTCTTTCGAGA
>JAIRLL010000260.1 GCA_031259505.1 Tannerella sp. | reverse complement strand
CGACAAATGTATGAAAAAAAATGTCCTTATTCGTTCAAAGATCGCATTTATTTCAAATTTATTTCGTACTTTAGTGGCATGAAAGAAATGGTTTTTACTTAAAATGCATCCTGAAATATTAATAACATAATACGTATCAATTAACTATGAGAACAATTATTGAAGAACGCTGGGGTACGCATCCCGGCGATGTGAAGCATTACGACACGGCGCAGTTGAGGAAAGAATTTCTGGTTGAAAAAATTTTTGAGCCCGACGCCGTACTGATGACCTACACGCATAACGACCGTCTGATTATTGGAGGAGCGTTGCCCGTGAATGAAGCAATCAAACTGGAAACTGTTCCGCTCATTCGCTCGGAATATTTCTGCGAACGGCGCGAACTGGGAATTATCTGTATTGAAAACGAAGGCATTGTGTCTGTCGACGGGAAAGACTTCGAGTTGGCATACAAAGATGCTGTGTATGTCGGACGAGGTTCCAGGGAAGTCTCTTTCAGGAGCAAGGACGCTTCCGCGCCGGCCAGATTCTATTTTGCGTCGTCGCCGGCGCATACGAACTATCCGACGACGCAAATCACGAAAGAAATGCGCCGTACACGCAATCTGGGCGCACAGGCGACTTCCAACGAACGCATTCTGAATCATATCATTCTGAGCGAAATCGTGCCCTGCTGCCAGTTGCAGATGGGGCTTACGGAACTCCAGCCCGGCAGCGTGTGGAACACCATGCCTCCGCATACCCATTCGCGCAGAATGGAAGCATATTTCTATTTTAAAGTGCCTGCGGAACAGTCCGTTTGCCACTTTATGGGCGAACCGCAGGAAACGCGCCACATTTTCATGCTGAACGAGCAGGCAGTCATATCTCCGTCTTGGTCAATACATTCCGCTGCAGGGACGGGCAACTACTCGTTTATCTGGGCAATGTGCGGCGAAAATCTTGCCTACGACGATATGGATACGTTTACGGCCGATAAACTCAGATAAATTTCATCGACATGAAAAAAACAATCTTACTGACAGCCTTCACCATGTTGTGGTTTGTTTCGTGCACGCGCGACGCGACACTCAGCGTCACCGTTGGTAACCCGAGCAATTACGACCGAACGGACGAACTTGTTGAAATTCCGTTGAATGCCCTGCAAGGCAGAGTACTGCTTGAAAACGGGCAAACATTCGTTGTAAAAAACAGCCGTGGCGAAATCGTCGTTTCACAACTTACATACGACGGTAAACTTATCTTTCAAGCCGGCGTCAAGGCCAAAGAAACAACCGTATACACAGTTTCTGCCGGCGAGCCGCAGACGTTTCGTCCCAAAACGTACGGGCGATTCATTACCGAACGCAAGGATGACTTCGCCTGGGAAAACGACCGCGTAGCCTTTCGTATCTACGGCCCCGCCCTGATTGCTGTCGACGGTCCGAGCAACGGCCTCGACCTTTGGTATAAACGTACAGGCGACCTGATTATCGACAAATGGTACAAAGATGACATTGCAGGCATACGCTCGTATCACGAAGACCACGGCGAAGGACATGACGACTACAAAGTCGGGCGAACACTGGGCGGCGGCATGATGGCGCCTTACGTCGGAGGAAAACTCTGGCTGAATGAAAACTTCGCAAAGCAGGAACTGCTCGAAAACGGCCCGCTACGTACTACATTTATATTAATATATAAAGACATTGACGTGGATGGGAAATTGTTTGCCGAAAGCCGTACCTTCTCGCTCGACGCCGGGTCTCAACTGACAAAGGTGATGCAATCGTACGGTGTGGACGAAGCCATCCCGGTAGCTGCGGGTATCGTGAAGCGGAATGGCGAAGACGCCATCTTCAAAAGCAAAACGAAACACGGCACGGCCACGCTCATCTATGCCGAGCCGGCGAGCGAAACGGTCGGCAAGGTGTATGTCGGCATGGTGTTTCCCGACGGGTTGAACGGTACGGCAATCGATTCCTGCACCATTACCCACGCAATAACAGGGAAGGAAGAAACCCATTCGCACCTGCTGGGCATCACAGCCTGCCAGCCAGGCGTTCCCGTTACCTATTATACAGGTTTCGGATGGAGCAAATACGGCTTTCCGTCGGTCGAAGACTTTGAAACATACATCGGAAGATTTGCAGAGAGTCTGGATAATCCGCTGATAGTGAAATATTGAATTTTTCCTGTACGAAAATGCGCGGAAAGCGGCAGTAAAAACTTTGTCGCTTTCCGTGTAATTTTCCGATTTTGAATTTTCTCTCTTTTACTTCTTTATCAGCTTGTCGAACGCCTCCCAGCCACCTCCGTCATACACATGAGCAAAGCCTTTTTCTTCAAGGGTTTTTTTTGCCTGTGCACTTCTTTTGCCGCTTCGGCAGACGACAATCATATACATGCCCGATTCAAATTGTGACGTAGATTCGGCAATCACGTCGAGCGGAATATTTACCGATTTTTCGACATGTCCGCTCAAGTATTCTTCCGGAGTACGCACGTCGATAATCAGCGTTGTCTCACGCCGGGCAATATCTCTCAGTGTTGCCTCCCTGCCGATTTGCGTCTTGCACGAAAACAGCAGGGCAGCGGCCGATGCCAGATAAACTAATTTTTTCATCGCATTTTCTATTAACTGTTTTATGATTCGTCTAAAAACGCCGGATATACGCTACGGAATACGTATCATACAAAAAATCTTTCATTCCGTGGCGAAATCCGAGCGAAAGGATATTTTGTCTATATTCAAAATTGAATTTCGTACGCAGCATTGCAGGTCGGTCACCGTTATTCTTGTATCCGTTGAAGCCTGAATAATCGACCGAAAGAGAAGCGTTTCTGTACGCTGCACAGCCACCGGCGGCGTAGAAAATCGCGTCGTTTTGCCTGTGTACCATATCGTTTGTCATCCAGCAATAGAAGCCGGTCATTCCCTGCACGCGCAAGGAAAACGTATGCGCTGCGTTCCGGTAAAGACTCCGATCGAATGTCAGATTGAAACCGTATGCGGCCGCATCAGTGTACCGCGCATCGCAAAGCCGTCGCCCGCTTGCCGTTTTGAGATTGACATCCAGCATGATATCGCACCATTTGTCGTTCCTGAGAAGCTGGAAATACGTGTTGACAATCAAATCGCCG
>JAIRLL010000224.1 GCA_031259505.1 Tannerella sp. | reverse complement strand
ATATCGAGTTGCTTCCCCTGCTCAAAAAAGACGATTTTCGCATCTTCGCCGCCCAAATCGATGAGCGTGCGCGTGTCGGGGTATAGTGTTTCTATCACTTCAATTTCTGCAACAACTTCCTGAACAAAAGTACATCGTGTCCGTTCCGCTATGCCCATTCCCGCCGAGCCTGTCATGTTGATTTTGAAAGCAGCTTCGGGAAAACGCACTGATATTTCCGCGAGTTCGGCAAGAAACACCTCGCCGATACCCGCTTTGTGCCGCACGTAGTTTTTATATACTACATTGTTCTTATTGTCCAATACAACAATTTTCAGTGTTGTGGAACCAATATCAATGCCGATTTTATTTATCGCCTTCATAGCTTATTTTTTATTCAACACTATTGTTCGACAATATTGTCTATTTCATCTAAAAAAATATTATGGCTTTAATGCATTTAAAATAAGTTGCACATTGTTTTCCAGCCTTTCGTTGAGAAAACTTTCCAATGCCTCGCCTGTTTTGAGTTGAAACGCTTCTTTAAAAACAGGTAAAGCAATAAAGCCGAAAACATTAATTGAGACAATGTTGAGTATCAAATTACGTATTGAAACAGCGCGCACAGTCCCTTTCGCAATTTCCTCATTCAACATTTTTTCTAATGTGCAATAAATGGGATATAGCTGTGGAAACAGCGTTTCGATAGCCCAATCGCGATTGTCCCTGTTTGATAAAAGTTCGCTGATAATGAATTGTGGCATCTGCGGGTTTTGCGCTATAAAATTAAATTGCGTTTCCACAACAAGCCGTATAGTTTCGGTAAACGGCCTGTCTTTTTCAAATATACCACTGAACATTTGTGTTAAAGTATGCACTTTTTCCTTGAAAATCTTTTGAAACAACTGCTCTTTGCTGCGAAAATAGTAATGCAGCATGGAATGGCTTATACCTGCTCGCCGCGCAATAGCAACGGTTTTTGTATTGCCGTAGCCTTTTTCGAGAAACTCCGCTTCGGCGGCTCTCAAAACGATCTGTTCGGTAGTTAATTCTCTATCAATCATCCTATTATTGCAAATTACATAATTTTGTTTCGACAATATTGTCGAAACAAAGGTACGAATTATTTTTAATCTGCAATCGTTCTTCGATTTTTTTTATTTTCTTTTCGGCGCAATTTGGGGAGCGTCTGCCGTAAGGATCTTCAGAAAAAAAGAATCAGTGTCTGCTTATATTGTAGCTGTGCTATAAGGAACTGTCAATAAATTACAGTTTCAATTTGGAGCTATAATATAATTCCATTCCCCTGAAAAGCATTTCGTTCTATGGTGTTGTTAAGTTAAGATAGGCAACTC
The DNA here is from genome assembly GCA_031259505.1 of Tannerella sp. Taxonomy (GTDB): domain Bacteria; phylum Bacteroidota; class Bacteroidia; order Bacteroidales; family Tannerellaceae; genus Tannerella. The sequence continues at coordinate 8,787 of JAIRLL010000224.1, read as the reverse complement.
ATTATTAAGTTTCAAAAACAATATATAGCCGCCTTTTATGCAGCGCTTACGATAGAATATAGCCGGGCAGACAAAAAAAATAAAAAATAAAATACTTCCTCTGCGAGCTTTCCGGTCTTATACGCACTTTCATTCGCGATACTGTTTATTGATCATTTTGCAAACATTCTGCTATCCACTGTGCGTCCTTTGCATCACTCTTGCGTCCCGGCAACTGTTTGATGAAACACGGATTGGCTAATTTCATCGAAAAATGAGGTTGCAAAGTTCGCCATACCGGCATCCAGTAGATACTTGTGCTTTCCATCGCTACTTCTTTTACGCCACACTTAAGTAGCGTGTCTCTAAGTTCTTGCAAGTCGGGGGTGAGTGTCCCGTAACGCTTTTCAAAAATCTTTTCCCGTTTTTCGTCTATTATACATGTAAAAACACTACCTTTGGCACGTCAAGACTACTGTATGTGTACATAAACTTACGTTTTTTAATTGTTTTACGATTATTTTTTGCTGCAAAGTTAGCAATTGTACTTCAAAGTACGGTGGTAAGCAGAACCCGGTGGTCTTGATTTTTTTTACGCACATGAAAATTCGAAATTTTCATGTGATTTTGCCCGCGAAAAAATATTTTTATTGCTGTAATATTTCTTAATTTGACTTAAATGACATGAAACTTTTATCATTATTTCTCGTATCGGTTATCCTTGCAGGCGCAGTGCACGCCCAGGAACACCGTCTCCCTCCAGTATTCGGATCGGAATACGCAAGCAGGACATTTCAGGATTCCCGCGTGCGGTCGTACATTACCCCTCAGCGCATTGTATGGAAATACGATGGTGGAGGAAAACTGATTTCCCGTCCCGACGCGCTGCTTGCGGGCGGAAACAACGGACAGAGCGAACTGACCGATCGCCCGTCATGTTCCATGCGCAGTACGGACAACGAATATCCGTCCATCCTGCTCGACTTCGGTAAAGAGATACAGGGCGGCATACAACTGGTAACCGCCGCATCGAGCACTCCCGCAAAAGTACGCATACGCTTCGGCGAATCGGTCAGCGAGGCCATGAGCCAGGCGGGCGGAGCGCAGGGTGCAACCAACGACCATGCCATGCGCGACTTCGTCATGGAATTACCCTGGCTCGGAGTGGCCGAAACGGGCAACAGCGGCTTCCGCTTTGTACGCATCGACCTGATAGAACCCAACGTAAGGCTCGACCTGAAAGAAGTCAACGCCATATTCTCCTATCGCGACATCCCTTATCACGGCTCATTTAAAAGCAGCGACGAGCGGCTGAACCGGATATGGATGACCGCCGCCTACACCGTGCATCTCAACATGCAGGAATACATCTGGGACGGCATCAAACGCGACCGGCTGGTGTGGCTGGGCGACCTGCACCCGGAAGTGATGACGATAAGCGCTGTCTTCGGATACAACGAAGTCGTTCCCAAAAGCCTCGACCTGGCGCGCGACATCACTCCCCTCCCCGGCTGGATGAACGGCATGTGTTCCTATTCCCTGTGGTGGATCATCATCCATCGCGACTGGTATCGCTATCAGGGCGACCTGGCATACCTGAAAAATCAGCAGGAATACCTCGCCGAACTGCTGCGGCTGCTGTTTACAAAAGTCGACGCATCGGGAAAAGAACGGCTGGACGGCGGCGGGCGTTTCCTCGACTGGCCTTCGAGTCCGAACACGCAAGGCGTCGATGCCGGACTGCAGGCGCTGATGGTGATAGCCTTTCAGGCAGGCGCCGAACTGTGCGGCATACTCGGCGACAGACAACTGGCGACCGAATGTACCGACGTCGCTGCTCTCATGCAGCAGTATGTCCCGCACCACAACCAACTGAAACAGGCCGCATCGCTGCTGGCGCTCGCAGGCATGTTACCGGCACGGCAGGCCATCGACGAAGTGATTGCCGACGGCGGCGCGAAAGACTTTTCCACCTTCTACGGATACTACATGCTGCAGGCACAGGCCAGGGCAGGCGACTATCAGGCTGCCATCGACAACATCCGGCAATTCTGGGGTGGAATGCTTGACATGGGAGCCACCACCTTCTGGGAAGATTTCAATCTGGAGTGGATGGAAAACGCTGCGGGGATTGACGAACTTGTCCCGGAAGGGAAAAAAGACATTCATGCTGACTTCGGCGCGTATTGTTACAAACAGTTGCGACACAGTCTGTGTCACGGATGGGCATCGGGACCCGCGCCCTGGCTGACCGAACACGTACTGGGCGTGCAGGTGGTAGACCCCGGATGCCGGACGCTTCGCATCGAACCGCATCTGGGCGACCTCCAGTGGGTGGAAGGCACCTTCCCGACACCGCACGGAGTGGTGAAAATCAGTCACAGGAAAGACGCCTCGGGCAGAATTATCTCCAGCGTGAAAGCCCCCAGGGGTGTGAAAATCGTCCGGTAGCCGTGAACATAACCGAAGGAAATATTGCCCGGACTGCGTCTGATTAATTCCTGAATCTTCAAATAATTCATGTTACGCATAATCGGACAAACCGGGTAATTTTTCTCCCCAAACCGTATGCACCGCGCGTGTTTTTTCCCTCACAGTGTGGCGGGGAAAATACGTTGCGTAACACGCAATCATGCCCCCAGTCCGGGCTAAAGTCCTTTCATGGACAGTTGTACGCGCTTGCGGGCAACATCGGCGCTCAACACTTTTACCGTCACGTGCTGATGAACCGAAACAATCTGCGTCGGGTCGGAAACAAAACGGTCAGCCATTTCCGAAATATGCACAAGCCCGTTTTCCTTGATGCCGATGTCGACAAAGCATCCGAAATTGGTGATGTTCGTCACGATGCCCGGCAACACCTGTCCTTCGCGCAGGTCTTCGATGGTTTTTATCGACGGGTCGAAGGCAAACACCTGTATTGACTGTCGCGGGTCGCGACCCGGTTTGTCCAGTTCGGCCATGATGTCGAGCAGCGTGGGCATCCCGACCGTAGCTGAAGTATAGAGTTCGAGATTCAGTTTCTTTTTCAAATCCCTGTCGACAATCAGCGCCATGACGGTACAGTTGAGATCGCACGCCATGCTTTGCACTACCGGATAGCTTTCGGGATGAACGGCCGAATTGTCGAGCGGGTTGTCGCCTCCTTCGATGCGGAGGAACCCTGCACACTGTTCGAAAGCCTTCGCTCCCATCCGGGGAACGTGCAGCAGGTCTTTGCGATTTTTGAAAGCCCCGTGTTCCGCACGGTAGTCGACAATGTTTTGCGCCAGCGCAGGGCCAAGTCCCGATACATACGTCAACAAATGTTTGCCGGCAGTGTTCACATTGACACCTACAAGGTTCACGCAGTTTTCTACCGTCTGGTCGAGACTTTTTTTCAGCAGCATCTGGTCAACGTCGTGCTGATACTGTCCGACGCCGATGCTTTTCGGGTCTATTTTCACCAGTTCGGCCAGCGGGTCTATCAGGCGGCGGCCGATGCTGACAGCCCCGCGCACGGTGACGTCGTATTCGGGAAATTCCTCGCGGGCAACCTTCGACGCCGAATAGACCGACGCGCCGTTTTCGCTGACGGAGAAGACATTTATTTTGCGGTCGAACCGTATGCCGGTAATAAACTGTTCCGTTTCGCGGCTTGCCGTTCCGTTTCCCACGGCGATGGCTTCGATGGCGTAGCTCGAAACCAGATGAGATACTTTGGCGGCAGCCTTTCCCGCTTCGCTGCGCGGCGGATGCGGATATATCGTTTCGTTGTGCAGCAGGTTCCCCTGTGCATCGAGGCAGACCAGTTTGCAGCCGGTGCGATAGCCGGGGTCGATGGCCAGCACGCGGCGTTGACCCAGCGGCGGCGCCAGCAGCAACTGACGCAGGTTTTCGGCAAAGACGCGAATCGCTTCCCCGTCGGCGCGGGTTTTGCCGAGGTTGGCAAACTCCGTTTCGATAGATGGTTTGAGCAGACGTTTGAAAGCATCGCCGACCGCTTCGGTCACGTGTTCGGACGATTCGTTTCGCTCTTTCACAAAGCGGCGATGCAACCGTTCGACGCATTCTTCCGTATCGGGCGAGATGCTTACACGCAAAATACCTTCGCTCTCTCCCCTGCGCAACGCCAGCAGCCGGTGCGACGAACAGCGGTTCAACGGTTCGCTGAAATCAAAGTAATCGCGATACTTGTCGCCTTCTTCATCCTTGCCTTTCACTACTTTCGACGTGATGACGGCCGTGCGTGCAAAGGAATTGCGCACCATCCGGCGGGCGTCCTCGTCTTCGTTCACCCATTCGGCGATAATGTCGCGGGCGCCCTGCAAGGCTTCGCCCGCGTCTTTCACTTCGCCGGTAACAAACGTCTTCACACGCAGGGTCAGGTCCCGTTCGTTCTGTTTCATGATGATTTGCGCCAGCGGTTCCAGACCTTTTTTACGGGCGATTTCCGCGCGGGTTGTCCGTTTGGGCTTGTATGGCATGTAGAGATCTTCCAGTTCGGCGCCATCCCACGAATCGTCGATGCGCTGTTTCAGTTCGGAGGTCAACTTGCCCTGTTCTTCGATGGCGGCGAGGATAGTATTCTTTCTCTTCGCCAACTCGCGAAGTTTTTCGTAATAATCTTTTATGTCGCCGATTTGCACCTCGTCCAGCCCTCCCGTCATCTCTTTCCGGTAGCGGCTGATGAACGGAATGGTCGCTCCTCCGTCCAGCAGGCCCACAGTTCGTTCGACCTGACCGGCCGGGATGGACAGCCTATTCGATATCAGAGTATAAAATAAAGATGTTTCCAAGTTTCTAAGGATATATATTAATTATATGTTGGCCGAAATCTTTTCCACGCGCCGCAGATGTCGTCCGCCTTCAAAAGCTGTGTTCAAAAAGACGTTGACAATCGCTTTCATTTCGTCGGGCGTGATGAATCGCGCAGGCAGGACAAGAATATTGGCGTCGTTGTGAGCGCGCGCCAGCCGGGCAATCTCCGGTAGCCAGCAGATGGCGGAGCGAATCGTCCGGTGCTTGTTCAGTGTGATGCTGATGCCGTTTCCCGTCCCGCAGAACGCCATCCCCAACTCCACTTGCCCCGACTCGACGGCCGAGGCAAGCGGATGGGCATAGTCCGGATAATCGGAACTCTCGGCCGAATACGCACCGAAATCCTTACTCAAATACCCAAGCGATTCAACGTATTTCCGGGTAATTTCCTTAAGTTCAAAACCGGCATGATCGCCGGCAAAACCAATGATTCGCATCCGGTCATTTAACAAGTTTCTTCACCTGCCCGTACACGTTTTCTCCTGTGAAGCCAAACGTTTTGTCCAACACCTTGTATGGAGCCGAATAGCCGAAATGCGTCATTCCGTGGATATATCCATTATCGCCGACCAGCGTGGCCAGCGTGACGGGCAACCCCGACGTCAGACCGTAACGGACAATGCCCGGAGGCAACACCTGTTGCCGGTATTCTTCGGACTGGTCGCGAAACAGTCCTTCGGAAGGTACGGATACAATTCGCGTCCTGATTCCTTCCCTGTCGAGCAGCGCCGCGCCTTCGACAAGCGTCGCCACTTCCGAACCGCTTGCAAGCAAGACCGCATCAGGCGCGCCGTTGCAGTCCGAGATAACATACGCCCCCTTGAACAACTGCATCGCGTCGGCCAGACGGTTGCCCGAAGTCGAGGGCAAATCGGTTATGTTCTGTCGAGAGAGAATCAGGGCGACGGGGCGTTTACTTTCGACAGCCATTTTCCATGCTGCGATTGTTTCCGCGCCGTCGGCCGGACGCAACACTGTCATGGAACGTTCGCCCCTGTGATTGTGCAGATGTTCGAGCAGACGGATTTGCGCTTCATGTTCAACAGGCTGATGCGTCGGCCCGTCTTCGCCTACGCGAAACGAGTCGTGCGTCCAGATGTAAATCACGTGCAGATGCATCAGGGCAGCCAACCGTGCGGCCGGCTTCATGTAGTCCGAAAAAACGAAGAATGTCCCGCAGGCAGGGATCACGCCGCCATGCAGCGCCATTCCGTTCATGACGCACGCCATGGTCAGTTCGCACACGCCCATTTGCAGGAACTGTCCGCTGAAATCGCCTTTCGTGAAGGCTTTTGTCTTTTTCAGGAAGCCATCGGTTTTATCCGAGTTGCTCAGGTCTGCCGATGCCACGATCATGTTTTCTATTTTTTCGGCGAACGTACCGAGCACCGTAGCCGAAGCTGCGCGGGTGGCCACATTTTCTTTCATGGCGATGGCCGAATAATCTATTTCGGGCGCGGCTCCGCTCAGGAAAAGGTCTAATTTGGCGGACAGTGCGGGATTTGTCGCACGCCATTTTTTCTCCGTCTCAATGCGTTCCCGATACCAGTTCAGCAGTTCGCCGCGGCGGTTGTTGTAGAGCGTTTTGACTTCCGGGAAGATTACAAACGGCTCGTCGGGGTTGCCACCCAGATTTCTGACGGTTGCTGCAAAATCGGCTCCTGCTGCCGAGAGCGGCTGTCCGTGGGTAGATACTTTGTTTTCGTAGTTATTGCCCGAAGCGTCTACCGCGCCTTTACCCATGACGGTATGCCCGATAATCAGCGTCGGACGCTCCGTTTCGGTCAGGGCGGCATTCAGCGCCTTGCGTATCTCGTCTGCCGAACTGCCGTTGACGCTGATGACATTCCAGTTCCAGGCTCTGTATTTCGCAGCCACGTCTTCGGTATCTACTTCTTCTACCTTCGTGGATAGCTGGATGTTGTTCGAGTCGTAATACATGATCAGGTTGCTGAGACCCAAATGTCCTGCGACGCGCCCTGCGCCCTGCGAAATTTCCTCCTGTATGCCTCCGTCCGAGATGTAGGCATACGTCTTGTGCGCCATCCATTCTCCGAAACGCGCCGCCATAAAACGCTCGGCGATAGCTGCGCCCAGCGCCATGGCATGTCCCTGTCCCAGCGGCCCGGAAGTATTTTCGATGCCGTGCGAGAAGTCCACTTCGGGATGTCCGGGCGTGAGGCTGCCCCACTGACGGAAACTTTTTAATTCTTCCAGCGGAATCAATCCCGTAAGCGACAGGACAGAATAAAGCATCGGCGACATGTGTCCCGGATCAAGAAAGAAGCGATCTCTGAACGGATAGTCCGGTTTTTCCGGATTGTAGTTCAAAAACCCGGCATAAAGCACATTCACAAAATCGGCGCCGCCCATAGCGCCTCCAGGATGGCCGGACTTTGCTTTTTCGACCATCGCAGCGGACAGTATTCTGATGTTGTCCGCCGCACGATTCATTACTTTGATTTCACTCATAGTGATTTTTTTATCTTAACTTATTCAATGACAATTATGCATGTATGTCTGCAAAGGTAACCATTTCCTCCGAAACTGTGTCCACATCAGGAATATTTTCCTGTTTTCACGGCAAAAAAAAGTCACATTACAGATGCAACATGACCTTTTTCCCATATTAACTCCAAATTAAATACGTTTTTCCTTAATACGTGCCTTCTTTCCGGTGCGCTGGCGCAAATAGTACAATTTCGCTCTGCGTACCTTTCCGACCTTGTTCAGCGCAATACTTTCGATAAACGGAGAATCCATCGGGAAGATTCTTTCAACGCCTACATTTTCGGACATTTTACGAACGGTAAAACGCTTTTTGCTGCCATGTCCCGAAATGCGGATAACAACGCCCTTGTATTGCTGGATACGTTCTTTGTTTCCTTCGGTAATTCGATACGAAACCGTTATCGTGTCACCGCTTTTGAATGCCGGATGTTCTTTTCCGGTAGCAAATGCTTCTTCTGCAACTTTAATTAAATCCATTATCTTTCAGCTTTTTATATTTTGTTTACAACGAAACGCAATGTAGCGGACTACTCTTTTCCCACCAGAGATTACGTAAAGCGGGTGCAAAGGAACAAAAAAATTATTGTATCACAAAATATATAGACAATATTTTTTATTGGTGTAAATCTTTAAATCCGCAGTTCACGAGTTATCTGTAAAAGACAAAGCGCTGATGTAAGATAAATTGTACAACGCTTTGCTATGTGCAGGATTTCACCTGTTTTTGTGTATGACTTGCACACGGGCGCAAAGGTACAGCAAAAACAGCAAACCGTCACTCAACTGAAATTGAGAAACATTGCGCAGGTCAAACTTTCGTTCGGCAGCGTGTGCGAATGGATGTGTTGAAGTTGAAAAATAAATGACTTGTATATTAGTCGGGAAAAGCATATTTAAGTATATATTTTTATTACCTTTGCGGATATTTTATTGTTGAGACATATAGCAATGACACCAGGATTATGCAAACAACTGCCAAGCGGCAATTCGGATTTCAGGGACATTATCCTGAATGGTTATGCCTATATCGACAAAACACGATTTATCGAAGAGTTGGAAAAAGAAAGTAACCGGAATCATTTTTTTGTTCGTCCGCGCAAATTTGGCAAGTCAACGTTTCTTACAATGCTGCGCAATTATTACGACATCAATACGAAAGACGAATTTGATCAAATGTTCGGCAATCTGTACATCGGCAAACATCCGACACGCGAACGAAACGGTTACGCAATAATGGAATTTGATTTTTCGGGATTGAATACCTCTTCCGAGAAAGGTTTTGTAGAAGATTTCTCACAGGCAGTACATACCTGAGTTCGACATAAGCGCGCTTCGAACACACTTCGAAGGAAGTCCGAAGAAAGTCCGGACGAAAATGGGCGGGAAGTTAAGTTTTGATGGGCATTTTTGCCGAGTTGAGTTAAAATATACAAATCGAAGAATCGGGTCGCCTCCTGTCGACATTTAGCCGTCATCCTGCGCCGGCGCATCCGGAAG
>JAIRLL010000223.1 GCA_031259505.1 Tannerella sp. | reverse complement strand
GAGCGGTTTTTGTCGAACTTGGGCGAAAGGTCGTTGTGATGATAGAACAGATACCACTGTCCGTTGTATTCGATAATTGAATGGTGGTTTGTCCAGCAGCCTGTCGGCGATTCGTCCATGATGGCGTCTTCCACCATTGTGAAAGGTCCCAGCGGGTTGTTGCCCATAGCGTAGGCCAGCAGTTCGGTCGTGTTGTTTTTTACCCACGGGAAGGTGAAATAGTATATGCCGTTGCGCTCGAATACGAAGGGCCCTTCCTTGAGTCCCTTGTCGCCTGCGGGCAGTTCCTGTATCACTACCGGGTCGCCGTCAAGTTCAATCATATTATCTTTCAGTTTAGCGCCCAGCAGTCCGCCGAAGCCCGCCCAGTAGATATAGGCCTGCCCGTCTTTGTCGATCAGCGTACAGGGGTCGATGCCGAAAGTGCCTTTTATCGGTTCGGCTTCGGGTATAAAAGGGCCATAAGGTTTGTCGGCAATGGCTACGCCTGTCATCATGCCCCGTCCGACGAGCGTATCTTTTGCGGGCGCAGGAAAATAAAAGTAATATTTGCCGTTGCGGTAAATACAGTCGGGCGCCCAAAGGCTGTAGCCTTCCGGATTGACCCAGGGCACGTTGTCCTGACTTACGATTACGCCGTGGTCTGTCCAGTCGGTCAGGTTTTCGGACGAAAAGACGTGATAGTCCGCCATGCAGAACCATTCCCTGAGCCGCTCAACGGGGCTGGGAATGTCGTGCGAGGGATACACATACACTTTACCTTCAAAGACCCTTGCCGTGGGGTCGGCGGTAAACTGGTCGAGGATAAACGGGTTTTGGGCGAACAGTGCGCCGCTTGCCAGCGTCATTGACAATAATAACAGGACATTTCTTTTCATGATTAAGTTTTTGTCGGATTAATGAATTATTTCGTTTTTGCCTTTGCCATTTCCAGTGCGCGCGTCGTGACATAGTATTTTGCAATCATGCAGGGTGTTTCCCAACCGGGCAGGCTTCCTTCCCTGAAGTATTTCAGGAAATTCTCCGTGACTTGCCCGAAGTGGGCTTCGTGGCCGTTATGGTAATGTTCGGGAATGTCTACCAGCCACACGCCTTCGCCGGACGGACGGAAGCTCACGCCCGGATATTTGGTCTGTATGGCGGGTAGCGCCGCCTGCAATGCCTTTTCATACGCCGCAAGGTCGCCGGCCGCAGTCGCCTTGATGGATAAAACGGGCTTGTAGTTCTGAGCTTGACCCTGTTCGATGATCAGATGCGCCTTGCTTCCCTTCATGATGGAGTAGTGCGTATCGCCTCCCCCTTCGGGATAGGAATAGTTCCAGATGACGGAAACCTTCGCATACACGTCTTTGATTTTGTAGAGAATGTCGCCGTTGGCATACACTTTCAGCGTGTCGCCGCACACGTCCTCCTGCAGGGAAGACGGGTATGACGTCAAGCCTGTCACTTCCGCAAACTGCGCCGCCGTCAGTGGCGTGGTCCAGTGGTTGGCGTCTACCAGTTCGATGTCGCGGCGACAGTCAATCGCCTGTTCGGGGAAAAGCTCCCACTGCACCAGATCGACCAGATGCACAGCTACATCCACAATGCCCTCGCCCTGTATATCCGTGTCGAAGAACCATGCCGGACGCAGCAGGGGCGAGCCTGATACGGTTTTGAGAAAATGATGCACGCTCTCCATGACGACGGCCGGCTCGTCGGCGCTTCCCTGCGTCTGATGTCCGTATACGTCGGGCAACTGCGAAAATTCCTTTTGCAGAATCGTGGATATTTCGAATCGCTCGGTCATGATGTCGTATAGCAGCACGCCCTTTTCGGCCGACATGCGGAAGCAGGTCTCCAGCAGTTCAAAGCCATCCGTATCGATCGTCATGGGCTTGTCGGCCAGTACATGGAAACTGTTCGAGACGGCTTTTTCGATATAATCCGTTTTCAGTCCGTTGTCGCCGGCCAGCACTACTACGTTTCCTTTCTTTTCCGACAACATTTTTTCCAGATAGTCATCTCCGGTGTAGACGTGTTCTTCCCAACGTGTCGGATTGTCGGCGCGGGTATTGTAACCTTCTATCCGTTTCAGGTGTTCGGTCAGTTCATTTCCCCGGGGAGCATATACGTGCACGGACGGGCTGACTTGCGTATAAGCGGTTTTCTGTACCAGCGCCGCATGGAAATGACCCGGGGCGAGCGTGATGAGCCGAACTTCGTCCGCTGCCGGCGACTGTTTTTCTGTTTTCATCTGACAGGATACGGACAATAATGTGCACAGACATGCGATGACAAAATGCAAATATTTCATATCAACAGGTTTTATTTGATTGTGACTGCGGGCGGGCTGGCGAAGTCGTTCCAGAGCCGGTTGGCCTGTTCGGGCGTCATATCGCCTTCGAAAGCCAGGACGCGATACTTCAGCACGTAATGTCCGTTCGGTTGCAGTTCCCAGTCTCTGTTCTTGGTGGGAGCGAAGTTGATAAAGGCATCGCCCCGTCCGCCGTTGGCGTTCTGGTCCCAGATGCGCAGCGGTTCGGGGAAGCTGTAGTTGTCGGGGTGCCCCATGAAGAGCAGCCCCGAGCGACCTGTGCGCGTATCGCCCGTGACATATATCCAGCGGGCATTCGTACCGTCTATTTCCGGCCGCGTCTTGCCTTCGGACGTCAGCATTTCGCAGTTCTCCTTCGTCCATTCGGGTGTGCCGCGCCAGCCGAAACCGGCATAGCGATACGCTTCCAGCAATATCGGCAACGCGGTGGAGGGATGCAGGTGCGATTCGAAATCCCACAGGAAACCGTCCGGGACGTTCCACGTCTTTACCTTCCAGTATTCGTTCATGATCACTTTCTCCGCGCCTTCGTTGAAGATGCAGTGATCGAGCAGCGCGGTGAATCCCGAAAAGACGTCTCCCCGGTATGTGCCTTCCACGCTGTGCGCGCGCACAGTCCCCGTTTTGCCTCCGATGTTCCACAGGTCATACAGCTTGCCGTCGTATACCACGTGCGTCCACGGATTCCATATGCCGAAATGGTGGTAGTGGTCGCGTGGCTGGATATTGGTCAGCACGTTGCCTTCGGGCGACCAGGCGGGATGGATATATCCGCCGTCGCGTCCGTAGGCAGGGTCGACGCCTGCGGGCGGGTCGAGGCGGGCGTAGTTGTATTGAAGCACGGGACGCCCGTCTTTCTTCAGCACGAGCGCCTTTTGCGTGTCTTCCACATCCATGGATGCGGAGGCCGGTTTTGCTTCGCCGGATTTGACAACAAACGTGCGGGCTGTTCCGGCGGCCGTCCGGCCGTCCAGTATCCAGTACAGCATGGACTTGCCGTCTTCCGTCTGATACAGTTGCGAAGCCGTTTCCTTCAGGCCGTTCGGCGTCTGTTCATACAGAGTGACGGCGGACGGATTCAGTCGGGAAACGTCGGCCGACACTGATGCGTTTTCCCGCTCATGGTCGCCGGCCTGAACCGTGACGGTCATTTCTTCGGCGCGACAGGCGAGGGCGGTGCAGATTGCTGCGAATAAAAATATCTTTTTCATCACGTTATATTTTATCGTGTTACACATACATTGCATCAGAAATTGTACGGAGGCCGGTGCGGTCTTGCAATCATCGAATTGGCTTCGTCGTCGTTGAGGAAACGTTCCGCCGCGGGGTCCCAGTAGAGTTTGCGTCCGAGCTTCATGGCGATGTGCTGGAGGAGGCATACCGTGTTCGAGCGATGCGCTACTTCGGCGGGCGTGATGTTTGGCGCGCCTGTGCGGATGCTTTCCAGCCAGTTGCCGTGATGGTTGGTACTGACGGCGAGGCGGACGGGGTCGTTGTCGGTCAGTGGCGAGAGGATTTTGGCGTCCGAAGCCTGAAGCGCTTTCGAGGTCGTGCTGATCGGGTCGCTGGGCGAGGCGGTGTATGCGCCGCGGCTGACGAAGATCCATCCATCCGAGCCGGTAAACAGCAGGCCGTTGGGTTTCTCGCGGCTTTCCGTGATGCCGGCCACGACGACGCCGTCGGCATAGCGCATCTCCGTTTCGTATGCGCCGTGTACATCCCACAGGCCGGAAGCGGGAAATTCGGCCGTGCCGGACAGTTCGACG
>JAIRLL010000073.1 GCA_031259505.1 Tannerella sp. | reverse complement strand
TTCTTTTCAATATACGACGCAAACTGCACCGATGTATATTCCTGTCCCTTTTCGTCCAGCAGCACGCAACTGTCGCCTGCCTGCAATGTTTTCAGGATACATTCGCCTTCGCGCGTTTTTTGCTGCATTTCCGTCAGGCGCTTCCCTTTCCTTACGTCGGGAATCACTTCCGTTTCGAACGGGATGTAATGTGTCAACCGTCCCTCATATGTTTTCAGCGCCTCATCCCAGTAACCCGTATCTGTCTTGCCTACAACCAAAAACGTTATCTTCATCGTCTGTCCGATATATATGCCCTGTATTCCGGAGTCTTCTCTTGTTGCTGCAAATATAAAACTTTTTTTTGTGCGAACTTATCTTTTTAATATTTTAAGCAGTCCGGCTTCAGGAAAAACAGCTACCTTTGTACCGCAATTATCACTGTGCGCAGCATAAACAGGCGTATTCGGAATAACTGAATGATTGAGAAAGTCATAAGTCGTAAGTGGTATCGACTTATGACTTACGACTTATAACTTACGACTTATAACTTACGACTTATAACTTATAGAGGAAACGATGATGAAAAAATATATGCTTATGTTTGCATTCATGTCTGTTACAGGCTTGTATGCTGCCGACATCACGACAATATCAAACGCATTCGCATCCGGCAGCATGACTTCGCTTGCCGCGAACATGGATGCCGAAATCGATCTCGCCCTGCAGGGCAAAGCGCAGAGAAAGAATGTCGCCGAAGCGATTGCTCAACTGAACCGTTTTGTCGAAACCAACAAGCCGACAGGATTCACGGTTGTGCACCATGCCGATAAGAAAGAATCAGGCTTTCTGGTCGGAAAACTTGTTACCGGCAATGGTGAATTTCGCGTAAATGTCACCTATGCAATTAAAAATGATAAAGTAATAATTCAATCCATCCGTATCGAATGAAAACAGAAGACCGGTTAATCGACGAACTGATTACTCTTGCCTTTGCCGAAGATATCGGCGACGGCGACCATACCACCCTGTGTTGCATACCCCCGTCGGCAATGGGGAAAAGCCGTCTGATTATAAAGGAAGACGGCGTCCTGGCCGGCGTCGAGACGGCCAAACGCATTTTCCGGCATTTCGATGGCGCTCTGATGGTCGACGTGTTTATCGGCGACGGCGAGGAAGTGAAAAACGGCGATGTAGCTTTTACCGTCGAAGGAAGCGTCCGGTCGCTGCTGCAAACCGAACGGCTCGTGCTGAACGTGATACAGCGCATGAGCGGCGTCGCCACAACCACCCGCCGCTACGTGAAAGCCCTCGAAGGGACGCATACGCGCGTGCTCGACACCCGAAAGACGACGCCCGGTATGCGAATCCTCGAAAAAGAAGCCGTGCGCATCGGCGGAGGCGTCAACCACCGCATCGGGCTTTTCGACATGATTCTGCTCAAAGACAATCATGTCGACTTTGCAGGAGGCATCGAACAGGCCATCATGCGGGCAAAATCGTATCTGAAGGAAAAAGGGAAAAACCTGAAAATAGAAATCGAAGTACGCAACCTCGACGAGTTGGACGAAGCGCTGCGCGTGGGCGACATCGACCGTATCATGCTCGACAACTTCAACCTCGCCGACACGAAAGAAGCCGTGCGCCGCGTCGCAGGACGTTTCGAGACCGAATCGTCGGGCGGCATCACCTTCGACGCGTTGCGCAGCTATGCCGAATGCGGCGTCGATTTCATTTCCGCAGGCGCGCTGACCCATTCCGTCAAAAGCCTCGACATGAGTTTGAAGGCGGTGAAAATACAGTGATATAACTGAATGACTGAATGACTGAATAACTGAAATTCGCAAATTTACGTCGTGCGCAGTATAAAAATAAAATTATCTGTTTCATTTTTGTCCGTAAGTCCGAAGGGCTTGAAATTAAATAACCCCGGGCAAGCCGCAGGCGCAGTTCGGGGTATATGTCCGCTCCCTGTCAGAACTGCGAAGCAGTTCAACCCCTGCGGGACTTGTCTGATTACGGGCACCTTCCGTATGCTAAAGCATACGGTTAATAAAGCGCTGTCCCTGCGGGACATTTTATAGGTTTCATTATATAAATTTGTTTTGCAATCCTTGATTTTCCGCGCCTTTTTGACGGAATTGCCTCCGATGTGTGTTCGAAGTGTGTTCGAAGTGTGTTCGAAGCGCTCTTAAATCGGGGAAATCGTTAAGAAAATGGAATATCAGGGAGGTTATTTTGCATTTTGGAAGAACAGGGAACATTATTTCACATAAAGCGAGGATGAGTATATACCCGTCCCCGCTTTCCAGACCGTCTTTCATCCCTGCGGATGAAAGGAACTGCAAAATCCCGCATTACAGGATTTCTTCCGCTTTCGTGATGTTACCCGGCAGGTCGGAGGCATACACCTCGATGCGGTCGCCGGCAAGACTGTCGTTGACGGTCGTCGCGGCATACGTCCATTCGTAGCCCGTCGCTTCCGCAACGGCAAAGCCTTCTTCTACCGGTGTACCGTCGGTGTTGACAATGACCACCTTCACCGCCTTCACCGCCACGTCGTCCGTCGCTTCGATGCGGATCACGTCGCCCGGCTGACCGTGGTAGCCCGACACGTCGACGCGCTCAATGTCCGGCGCGTGCAGATAGTCGGCTATCGCCACAATACGCGCCGTACGACCCCTGCCGGACTTCGCCGCATACACCGGGCCCGTTTCCGGATCCGACACGGCGGCGCCGGCATACAGCACCGCACGCTGAAACCTGCGCCGCTGTGCACGCTGTGCCTCGCTCGCCTTTCCACTCACCCGCGGCGGTGACTGTATAACCGTCCCCGTCGCCATCTGGCGGAATACCAGCATCCCGCCTACCTTCCCACTCAATCCGTGGGTTACTACATTGCCTTTTTGTTTTGCCATATTTTTGCAAATTAGTTATTGTCCCTCACTGTTGTGGCCGCTCGGGGTTCGCCTTCCGCGGGTTGTCGCGACGTGCGAATCGCGCGTCGCGACGGGAGTGCGGATACCCCTTTTTTGATTTGTCATTAACTGTTCATCATTACCTCTTTCCTGCTTTTCCGCTACCTGAAACAGCGCATACGGCTATGGCTGTCCTGCACCTTTTCCATTTCTCTAAAGATTTACTCTAATAACACCTTTAATGTAATTTGATGCGTCGCTCCGGAGAATATTTCGTTTTCAAAAGACCTTCTGCCATTCCATAAATATCTGTATCCTGCGCCCAAAACAAAACCGTCTGTGAGTTTTATAAAACAAAAATCAGCATTGGCTCCGACGCCAAACAGCCCCATATATTTACTGTGCGACGGTTTGCTCTTTTCTCCCAGTTCCTTATCCGGTTCCCATCCTTTTCCGTTTACCGTATAGCGGTCAAAAGCTCTCACCACAGTTTCTCCAATTGACGGGCCTATGTGAAAACTGACGTTATCCGACAACCTTAAATCCCAATTCCAGTTCAAAACAATCGGTATAAATGTATGGCCACGCTCTATTATGCCATTATCCTGCTGATAAATATTGCCATACTTGTCCGATGTCTGATAGGAAAAGGTTCCGGTCTGCTCTTTCCCTCCCAATTCTCTATAAATACCTGCATCAAGCAGTAAATAACTCTTTTCAGATACGTAAAATCCAAAACCTAAATGGCCCCCTAAACCAACATAACTACCAGCAGTGGTTGGCACCAGGAGAACTCCGGCGGATTGCGCACTGACATCCAAGGATGCCGAATTTAAGACGACAGCCATACACATACCCGATACGATATCTCTTATTCCGTGACGGTTGCGCCTGCGTACATGTTCATTCTTATCCCCTGCAGGGATGCTTCTAAAGTTAATAATTTGTCTCATAAAGTTAATAATTTGTCTCATAGTGAAATAATTTTTATTTTTATTCTTTCCTTCATTATTATTCGAATCAATGTTTCGAATTTTATTTGTACTCTGCAATAGTTTTCTACCAACATATTGTCCCGTCAGGGACATGGCGAATGTACGCCTCGCTCCGGTACCAGTGACATGAGTTTTGTTATATGCTAATTCATACATTCTGTTTTTATTTGTTTATCATCCTGTCGCCCTGAAATCAATGTTCCGGCGCCGTTTTACGGATGATTCGTTATTTCAATTTTTATTTCTTCGCCGCGTTCCTGCGCTTCGGTCAGGATTTCGACCAGTCGTTTCTCGTACTGCGTGGAATTGATCACTTTCCCCTTCACTTTATTCTCACCCACGAGGATACATCCTGAACTGTCGCTCTTCGTATTGCCGCGGTGAATCAGGATGCCGCCGAATCCCGGCACGTCCAGCAGCCGCGGCAGCATCCGCCGTTTGGCCGGCGACAGGTTTACGATCACCCGGTACGTTCCCGTCGGAATGGCTGTTTCGTGCACAATCTTCCGCCGCCGTATCTCTTCCTGCGGCATCGACTGCGTCAGTCCTCGGTCGACGTCTTCGAGCGTGTCGCAGAAATACGCGCCGTCGATGTAGAGCGAACCGATCGTATAACCCTCGCCCAGGTATCTTCTATGCAGTTTCAATTCCATATCCTTTCTGTTGTCTGAACTTTGATTTTTGTGATTTGCCTGATTGCCATGATTTTTCTCCAGTCAGAAGAATCAACCGAATCAAAGTTCAGACGGTATTCATCCTTTTCAATTTATCTGTCGGTTTCAACCAAAGTCGTAAGTTATAAGTCGTAAGTCATAAGTCGATACCACTTACGACTTATGACTTTCGACTTTCTCAATCATTCCGAATACGCCTGTTTATGCCGCGCACAGTATAACCCCGTTTTCCGTTTGACACAAAAAAAACGTGTAAACCGTCTGGTCACTGGTTTACACGCTTTCATCCGCTTTATTTGAAATACGGAGCATTTACCTCTTCAACTCCTTTTTAAGCATTTCGTAGATTTCCTGCCAGGGTCTTTTATAAAGTTCCGCAGTTTTATCCGATAGCCTGACAAAGGTAGCGGAAGTATAGAATATGTGCGAAGCGATTTTTTCATCGCAGTTTTGTTCGAGCATCAGCGCTTCGAGCAACGGCCCGGAAAGAGCGATAATATCCATATTCGGAGTATCGTCCATTCTCTCAATGGCCTGCAGGGAATTAAGCGTACAAAAACAGATTTGGTGCGTTTCTTCGTGCCAAGTCAGCATTTCGAGGAATTTTTCTTTTGAAATGTTCCCTTTCAAATAGAATCTCAACGTATGCTGGATTTTATCATTCGCCACAGGTCCTTCCACAATGTCGTAATCGTGAGCCGGGTCGGGACTTTTTTTATCCCTGTTCCGTACGATAAAATCGAGCCATTCTTCGTCGTAACCGTTAAAGCGCTTTATTTTGCAGATACTTTCGATAAAACTGCCTTCGGTGTATTCAAACTCGGTAACCACTCCTTTGGTATTATGGTTTTCTCCGATAACATTTGCCCAACTTTCGGCATGAAGGCAAATTTTTGTCACATAAAATCCTCTCCCGAAATCCTTTTGCGGTTTGCATTTTGATAAATCAATGGTATCTATGCGGGTGTAGCTTCCGTGAAAGACTCTCATTACCTCATTCCTCCATTTTTGCGACAAATCTCATAAATATGATGCACTGTCCAAATGTCGTTGTCGGTATGCAAAGCCCACCAGTGCCTGTGCAGATAATCAATCCCCCCATATTTTTCCATGTATCGGTAGGCTTCGGGAACAGGCATTTTGTAGGCCTCTGCAAAAGACGGAATAATAAACGCGATAAAAGCCACCTTGTCACTTGTCTGTTTATCCAATACTGCTGCCATAATTTTGCTGTTTTAATTTTAGTTGCAAAAATACGGACTTCATTTCATACTGCCAAATGAAGCGTGTAAACCAATATGTCAAAGAACTCGTTTTTAACCTGTCTGAACTTTGATTCCTGTGATTTGTCTGACTGTCATGATTTTTCTCCAGTCAGAAGAATCATGAGAATCAACCGAATCACAGTTCAGACGGTATTTTCATATCCAAAGAGCGTATAGTCCACCAGTATGTTTCCCGTCGTGTCGGGCGTGTCCTGGCGGTCGCGCGTGCCGTGCGGATAGTGTTCGGCGCGGTTGAGGCGCAACTGCCAGTAGCCGACAAGGTCGTCTTTGTTGGCGCGCAGTTTCTGCCGCAGCAGGTTGGCCACGACGGCTCCCACGCCGATGATGCCCGACAGCACGGGATTTGTGACCGTCAGGGCGGCTTCGACGGCAATCAGCAGGCCTTTGAAGGCGTCGCTGTCCACCACGCGGTCGGCTTCGAGGGCGAACGTGCGCACATCTTCGTCCGATTCGATGACCCACAGCTGCATGTCGAGCGCGTCGGGGATGGCGTCGCTTTGGAAAATGAGCATGCCCGCCTCGCCGAACATCAGGCTGTAAGCATCCGGAGAACTACACCCCCTCAGATTTCCGCCACAATCCGGG
>JAIRLL010000050.1 GCA_031259505.1 Tannerella sp. | reverse complement strand
TCCAAATATTGAAGTAAATATTCCGGTTATTGAAGTAAATATTCCAGTTATTGAAGTAAATATTCCGGTTATTGAAGTAAATATTCCAGTTATTGAAGTAAATATTCCAGTTATTGAAGTAAATATTCCAAATATTGAAGTAAATATTCCGGTTATTGAAGTAAATATTCCAGTTATTGAAGTAAATATTCCAAATATTGAAGTAAACTTTTTATCGGATTGCTTATTTTACCGGATTTGGATTCTCATCATGTCATGTTCCCCTCGCGCACGGGGCGCCGTCTACGCAACCGACCGGGGTGGCGGCTGCGTCCGGATCGGGGTAACGGCCAGGACTGTGAAAAATGAAAACGCCCCCGCCTGCGCAATGGCCGGCAGCGACGTTTGTCCTCCCAAACGGGAGGCTGACTAAGCAGGCATCCTAAGTTACTGTAAACGAGGAATTTGCCCCCCCCCATATCACAAATCTCCGGAGTACGGACGGACGGGGCGGCGGCTTTCCCTTGCGGGATGTTGCGTATGTAACTTATTACCTGCATCACGTGATGATTCTGATCGGAGGCAAAGATATAAAATAAAAAAATAATATGTTGCATGAAAAATGATTTTTTTTCGATGTTTACATAATTCCATAATTTTCAGGATTTACAAATATGTTGATTCTGTTATTATGTAAGTCCTTGCGGGACTTTTTGTTTATTGTTCCACTGCCGCAGGTTAAAACCTACGGTTAATAAAGTGTCGTCGCTGCGCGACTTTTTATCGGAATTTTATTTATTCGTTATATCTTATTTATTTCGCTTCCCTTAATTTCAGGATTCACAAATATGTTAATTCTGAAAATTATGGAATTATGTGAATACGAAGCTGCGCGACTTTTTATCGGAATTTTATTTATTCGTTATATCTTATTTATTTCGCTTCCCATAATTTCAGGATTTACAAATATGTTAATTCTGAAAATTATGGAATTATGTGAATACGAACTCAGGTTAAAGGGCGCGGCAGTTAAATTTGCATATTACGGACATGTATGCGACCTTTGCAGGATGAAATTTCAGGAACGGGAAAAAGAAAATGATATGATGACAGTCAAAACAAATCCCCTGCTCGAAGAATACCGTACGCCGCATGAAACGGTTCCGTTCGACAGATGCAGGAACGCACATTATCTGCCGGCCGTAAACGAAGGTATCAGGCAGTGGAGAAGCGAAGTGGAAGCGATTGCGGCCAATCCGCAGGACGCCACTTTCGAAAATACGGTGGTAGCCTTCGAACGTAGCGGCAGTCTGCTGAAAATGGTGTCTTCGGTATTTTTCAGCCTGCTCGACGCCGAATCGAACGACGAAATGATGGATATTGCGCAGGACATTTCGACCGGACTGTCCGACTGCCGTAGCAGCGTGTATATGAACGCACGCCTGTTCGCGCGGATAAAAGCCGTCTACGACCGCAAAGCGTCGCTGAACCTCCCGCCCGAAGGCGTCCGTCTGCTGGAAGATACTTTTAACGCATTTGCCGACAATGGCGCCTGCCTTGCGCCCGAAAAGCAGGCGCGCTTTCGCCGGTTAAGCGCCGACCTGAGCCGGCTGATGCTCGCTTTCGACCATAATGCGCTGAAAGACAAAAACCGCTACGAACTGCACATCACGGACGAAAAATCCCTCGCCGGTATCCCCGAAAGTATCCGCGAAGCCGCAGCGGCGGAAGCTAAAGACAGAAACAGGACGGGATGGGTCTTCACCCTGTCGGAACCGAGTTACAGACCGTTCATGCAGTATGCCGACAGCCGGCGACTGCGCGAACAGCTCTACCGCGCGCGCCTGAATGTGGGGAACGGCAACGACGAATTTGACAACAAGGATATTATCCGGCAAGCCGTCAATATCCGCATGGAAATGGCTCAATTGTCGGGATATGATAATTATGCGGCGTATGCGCTGAAAGACAGGATGCTCAAAACGCCCGAACAGGTATACGGGCTGCTCGACTGCCTGCTCGAAGCATACCGGCCGGCAGCCATAAACGAATACGGCGCCATACGGTGTTTCGCCGAAGAACTGGAGAAACAGAAAATAGACATCATGCCGTGGGACTGGAGCTATTATTCCGAAAAACTGAAGGATACGCGCTTCGGCGTAAACGACGAAATGACCCGTCCCTACTTCGAACTGGAAAAGACGGCGAAGGGAATCTTCGGGCTGGCTACCCGCCTCTATGGCATTACGTTCAGAGAAAACAGGCAGATACCCGTATATCACCCCGAAGTAGCGGCGTATGAAGTGTTTGACGAAAACGGCAAGTATCTGGCCGTACTGTATACCGACTTCTTTCCGCGCAAAGGCAAGCAGTCGGGCGCATGGATGCACGGCCTCAGAGCGCAGCACAGAGACGGCGAAGGCGTCGATCACCGTCCGCACGTGCTTATCGTCATGAACTTTACACGTCCGACAGCGACCGGGCCGTCGCTGCTGACCTTCGACGAGGTGCGCACGTTCATGCACGAGTTCGGACATGCGCTGCATGGCATCCTGTCGGACGTGACCTGCGAAAGCCTTTCGGGGACAAACGTTGTGCAGGATTTTGTAGAACTGCCTTCGCAGATAATGGAAAACTGGCTGGAAGAAGAAGCGTTCCTCGACCTGATAGCCGAACACTGCCGGACACGCGAGAAAATTCCTTCCGAACTGGTGCGCAACCTGCTCCGTGCATCCCGCTTCAACGCCGGATACATGTGTTGCCGTCAGGTCGGCTTCAGCTTGCTGGACATGGCGTGGCACACGCTGTCGAGTCCGTTCGACGGCTCCGTCGCCGAATTTGAGGCCAGGTCATGCGAAAAGGCCGCCGTGCTGCCGGCCGTACCCGATACGCTGCTCAGCAGCGATTTCGGTCATATCTTCCCGGGCGGTTATGCGGCCGGATATTACGGCTACAAATGGGCCGAAGCGCTGGATGCCGACGCATTTTCCGTCTTCAAGTCGACGGGAATCTTCAACAGGGAAACAGCCGCGTCGTTTCGCGAAAATATCCTTTCAAAAGGCGCAACCGAAAACCCCGACGTGCTGTACCGTCGATTCAGAGGGCAAGCGCCGACGATCGACGCGCTCCTGATACGGGACGGAATAAAAAAATGAAGCCAAATATAACTTTGCCGCAAAAGTTTTTTTACCTTTGCACGTGAATTGAAGGTTTTAATATGACTGATGCAAAAGGAAATAATTACAATGACTGGTGTGCTTGGGAGTGGATTGTCGGCAACTCTGATTTAATTTTGAAAATATGATATTGTCAGGACTGGAAATAAAAAGAAGACTGGGGCAGGATATAATAATCGAGCCTTTTAATATAAAGCAATTGAATCCCAATAGCTATAACCTGATGCTGTACAACGAACTGTTGATATACAGCGCTGACCGGATAATGGATATGAAAAAAAATAATTCTACAGAATCAATCAGTATTCCCGATGAAGGAATAGTCTTGCAGCCAAACAAATTATACCTGGGTCGGACAGTAGAATATACAGAGACACAGAATTTAGTCCCGATGCTGGAAGGACGCTCTTCGGTTGGCAGACTGGGCGTTTTTGTACATGTTACTGCCGGATTCGGCGATGTAGGGTTTTGCGGTTACTGGACTTTGGAGATCTTTTGTGTACAGCCGATAAAAATTTATCCGCATATCGAAATATGCCAGTTGTATTTTCATACTATTCAAGGTGATTTCGAAAAATATTCGAACGGGAAATACCAGAATAATAACGGAATACAGGCCAGCATGTTATATGAAGATTTTAATAGGGAACAGATTAAATAGTATCAAATAATTAACTTGTCAAACATCTTGAAAATATTGATTTTATGAGTAACAGCAAATCATCCTTCCGGATACCTGCCTTTGTGGCGCTCAGCCTTATCGCAGGCTTTTCCTTCGGAAACTATTACGCGAAGAAAAATTTACGTTTTTCGGGCAATAACAAGATTGAAACGATTTTCAACATCATCAACCATCAGTATGTGGATACGGTGGATATGAATCGTCTGATCGAAATAACAGCGCAAAACATTATCAACGAACTGGATCCACATTCCGTATTGATTCCTGCGGATAAAGTGCAGCTTGTGACCGACAAACTGGAAGGCTCTTTCAGCGGGATCGGCGTCACGTTCAATATGCTTTCCGACACCATATTGATTATAAGCGTCATTCACAAAGGGCCTGCCGAAAAGGCGGGTATCCTGCCCTACGACCGCATCATCACTATCAACGACTCCGTATATGCAGGGAAAAACATCGACCAGGACAGAATAATACAGACGCTGCGCGGGAATAAAAACAGCAAGGTGAAGCTGGGCATCAAGCGCGGCAACTCGCCCGAACTGCTCTATTTCGACGTCACGCGCGGCGATGTCCCAAACTATTCCATCAAGGCCGTCAACCACATCGGTGACAATACAGGATACCTCAAAGTGGAAGATTTTGCCAGAACAACCTATAATGAGTTTATTACAGCCATCGCCAAACTCAAGAAAGAAGGCCGCGAGAAATTCATCATCGACCTGCGCGGCAACAGTGGCGGCTATATGGAATCGGCCATTCACATGATCAACGAATTTATGCCCGCCAACCGCCCGATTGTGTACATGGAGGGCAAATCTTTTACGCACAAGGAATTTCGCGCCAACGGTTCGGGTTCGTGCCAAAATTCGCCTGTAGTTGTGCTGGTGGACGAATCGTCCGGTTCGGCGAGCGAAATCTTTGCCGGAGCTATTCAGGACAACGACCGCGGGCTTGTCATCGGCCGACGCACTTACGGCAAGGGACTGGTGCAGGCGCCTATCCTCCTGGAAGATGGTTCCGAACTGCGACTGACGATCGCGCGATATTATACTCCGTCAGGGCGCTGCATCCAGAAAAATTACGAAA
Organism: Tannerella sp.; assembly: GCA_031259505.1. Taxonomy (GTDB): domain Bacteria; phylum Bacteroidota; class Bacteroidia; order Bacteroidales; family Tannerellaceae; genus Tannerella. The sequence continues at coordinate 5,968 of JAIRLL010000050.1, read as the reverse complement.
TGGGACGTTCGGAAGAGTATCACCGGGATATTGTAATCCGGTTCAATCACGGTGAATTTGATTCGGCAGACAGCATCAAACTTGATGATCTGCCCGAATATAAAACGCTGGGCGGACGTACCGTATACGGCGGCGGCGGCATCATGCCCGACATCTTTATCCCGCGAGACACAAGCAATATTACCTCATACTACAGCGCTGTGATGCAGTCGGGACTGTTCTATCAGTTTGTGCTGGAATATTCCGACAGCCATCATCAGAAGTTGTCGTCCTTCAAAACGTACGGTGAACTGCATGCCTTCCTGAAGACGCAACCGCTGTTGAACGCTTTTGCCGATTTCGCCGAAAAACAGGGAATCAGGAAACGCCCGACGCTGATTCAGATCTCGGGGAAACTGATTGAGAACATTCTGCATGCTTACATTGTACGTAACTTTTTCGACGAGGGGGCGTTTTATGCAATTATCCTGTCGGACGACGTGACGCTGAACCGCGCCATACAGGAAATCAACAGCGACACATGGCGGCCAGCCATTTAAAATCCGAACGCAAACCCTTTTCCGATGGACAGCGGATATGCTAAACAGCAATTGCGCCGAAAGGTCGCAACGCTGAAAAAAAATTATCCTGCGGAACGGCTGTCGGCATTATCCGCCGAGATACACGCCCGCATCGAACAGTCGCCGCGGTTTCGCGACGCTTCACGCATCGCCTGCTATTACGCCTTGCCCGGAGAAGTGCAAACGGTGGCCTTCCTCGAAAAGTGGTACGGACTAAAGCAGATTTTTCTACCCGCAGTAGAGGGCGAATGGCTGAAGTTTTATCCGTATCTGGGCGAAAACAGCCTCAAAACAGGCTCGTTCGGCATCATGGAACCGCAAGCGGACAAGGAAGCGTCGGTCGACGACATCGACCTCGCAATCGTTCCCGGAGAGGCTTTCGATCGCCGGCTGAACCGTCTCGGGAAGGGAAAAGGTTTTTACGACCGTTTCCTGCTGGAGTTTCGAAAGCCGGTGATAGGGATATGCTTTCAGTTTCAGGTATTTGATACTGTCCCTGTCGACGAGCGCGATTGCCGGGTGACGCAAGTGATTACCGAACGTGAAATTATCGGTTGAGCGGCTTACCGTATCACCAGGTCGCGGATCACGTCCATCCCGGCATGTGCGTTGAGGCTTTTTTTCAGGTTTTCGCGGTTAAGCCACAATTCGTTGCGCAGGACAGACGAGTTGACGTACACGTAGAGAACGCCGTTCTTCACGTAGAGATTTCGCGTGGCGCGCATGATAGCCTGCCCCAAAACCTCGCTCCACGCACGCACGATGCGCGCCTCCATCAGTTTTTCTTTCAACTGGGGATTCGTATCGTAGAAACCTTGCAGCAATTCGCTGATATGTTTGGCATTCGATCTGTTCATTCCGTTTTGTCAAGTGGCGTTACTTCGCCGTTGTCTACTTTATATAATGTATAGTCCTGTCCGATGGCCGACAGTATCCTGTCCAGGTATTTGCGGTTCGTATCCGTAATGAAAATCTGCCCGAACTGTTCGCCGCTTACCAACTGGATGATCTGCTCCACGCGTTCGGCGTCGAGCTTGTCGAAAATATCGTCGAGCAAGAGGATGGGCTTTGTGGCGCCGCGAGCCGCCAGAAAAGTGAACTGGGCTAATTTGAGCGCAATCAGGCAGGTCTTGTTCTGCCCCTGCGAACCGGTTTGCCGTATCAGATGGCCGTCCAGCGTCATTTCCATGTCGTCCTTGTGGATGCCCGACAGCGTATGCCCGACAATCCGTTCCCGTTCCCTGTCCGAAGCGAGCCTGTCTGCCAGACGGCATGTGCTCAATCGGGAAGTGTACTGTAAGCCCACCGTCTCGGACGAACGGCATATCACGCGGTAATATTCGTCGAATAGCGGAGTAAATTCCCGAATCATCCGGACGCGCTTTTCATATATCTCCGTGCCGTACGCCTCCATCTGCATTTCCAGCACCTCGAACAATGCATTGTCCTGACTCTGATTGCGAAGCAACTGATTTCGCTGCATCAGCGCCTTGCCGTATTGAATCAGGGCATGAAGATACGGCTTGTCGTGTTGCGAAATAATCATATCCATGAACCGGCGCCGATCTTCGCTGCCTCCTCTTATCAGTTCGGAATCGGAAGGCGAGACCATCACCAGCGGCAACAACCCGATATGGTCGGACAATTTGTCGTAACTCTTCCGATTACGCTTGAACTGCTTGCGCTGCCCGCGTCGTATGGCGCAGAAGACGGATTCGCTGTTTCCGTCGAAATCATATTCCCCCTGCAGCACACATACGTCTTCATCCCGGCGGATAATCAATAAATCCGGCGTATGAACATGACTTTTGCAAAACGACAAAAAATACATCGCGTCCAGCAAGTTTGTTTTTCCCATCCCGTTGTTCCCGAAAAAACAGTTCATCTTGGACGAACACACAATATTGGCCTGTACGACGTTTTTATAGTTCAGTATAGATAATCTATTAAGTATCATTATTATAAACGAAAAAATGAAATGTATGGTTCAATCGAATGAGACTGCAAAAGTAAAAAATATCGACTGAATATTCGATTATCTCCATAAAAAAACTAATTTTGCGCTCTGAAATTGAATTACAGGATTTACGAAACAAAATATTAATAGCATATCATGGCAAAGAAAAAGAAAGAAAAGGAAAAGGAAAAGGAACTGGAAGTAGGAGAAATACTTTCGCGTTCGGAACAGTTTATTGAAAAAAACAAGAAATCCCTCATCTATGGCATATTAGGTGTGGCGGTAGTCGCGGGACTGATCATTGCATACCATTACGGCTATACACTGCCGCGCAACGCACAGGCCAAAGTCGCCCTGTTCAAAGGTCAGCAGTTTCTGGAAAAAGATTCCTTCGCCCTCGCATTGAACGGCAATGGTTTTGACTTCGAGGGTTTTGAGGCCATAGCCGACCAGTATGGAGGAACGAAGGCCGGTAATCTGGCAAAAGCGTATACCGGCGTCTGCTACTATAGGCTGGGCGACCCGCAAACCGCTATCAAATGGCTGAAATCCTATAAAGGCTACGACAGGCAGGCTGCTTCGGAGATGATCGGACTGATCGGCGACTGCTATGTGAGTACGGGCAATACGAAAGAAGCCATCGGTTACTTCGAAAAGGCTGCCGCCAAAGCCGATAACGACCTTCTCAGCCCGATCTATCTGAAAAAGGCAGGCATCGCCTGCGAAAGTCTGAACCGCTACAAAGATGCGATCAAAGCCTATACGACAATTAAGGAAAAATACAGTCGCTCGATCGAGGCAATGGATATCGACAAGTACATTACACGCGCAGAAATCAAGTCTAAACAACAGTAAATATGGCTTCTGCATACCAGAATCTGTCGAATTACGATTTCAGCAGCGTGCCGGATGCTTCCGCCATGCGAATAGGAATCGTGGTGTCGGAATGGAACACGGCCGTAACGGAGAAAATGCTGGAAGGTGCATGCAATACGCTGGAAAAACATGGCGTGAAGCCCGGAAATATCTGTGTTGAACGCGTACCGGGCAGTTTTGAGCTGAATTTCGGCGCACGCCGGATGGCAGAATACTTTCAGGTGGATGCCGTGATTGCGCTGGGCTGTGTCGTCAGAGGCGATACGCCGCATTTCGATTACGTATGCTCGGCCGTGACACAAGGAATCACCGAACTGAATCTTCGATATGATATCCCGTTTATATTTGGCGTTCTAACAACCGACAACCTGAAACAGGCCGAAGAACGCTGCGGTGGCATTTACGGAAACAAGGGAGACGAAGCGGCAATCACTGCAATAAAAATGATCGATTATGCTTGCAGAATAAAAAAATAGTCGTATCTTTGCACCGTCTTTTCGAAAAGGGCAGATACCAGAGTGGCCAAATGGGGCTGACTGTAACTCAGCTGGCTTACGCCTTCGGTGGTTCGAATCCATCTCTGCCCACACACGAATTGAGAATGATTGTCATATTGTTGTTTGACAGGCGGAAGTAGCTCAGTCGATAGAGCATTAGCCTTCCAAGCTGAGGGTCGCGGGTTTGAGTCCCGTCTTCCGCTCCCGCTAAAAACCAGGCACTTACTAAAAACAAGTGCCTTTTTTTTGGACTAAAAATTTGCGCTTGCTATTATTTTGCTACTTTTGCAGGACTTGTTAGAGGCAGTTATGAATAACCGCGAACAAAAAATAACAGCAAAATAATAGCAAATAATATGGCTTCGATTAAAACTAAACTGGACAGAAGAAGGGCAAACGAAAGGGGAGAATTTCCGGCAAAGATAGTGATTTGCAACAATCAGACAAATGCGGCCCTGTCGCTGAATTTCCACCTCCCGGAAAAGGCGTGGGAGAAAGACGGATTAAGGCGGCCGGTGAAGTCTTCGTACCCCGGCGCAAAGTCGATAAATAACAGGATTGAAGAGCGTTATGCGGAAGCGCTGAACGTGATAATCGACCTTGAAAGGCAGGGAAGGCTGCCGTCCATGAAAGCGGCCGATATTAAAAACTGCGTGATGAACCGGAACATGCCCGCCGACAGGGCGGATATAACTTTCAATGCCTGTGCCGGACAGTATGCCGACGGTTGCAAAAGCAGGGGAACAGGCAATAATTACAGATATACGGTTAAAAGGCTGAATGATTTTGCGGGAAGGGAACTTTCGTTTGAGGAGATAAATTTTTCCTTTCTGCGGAAATTCGATGATTTTTTGGAAGAAGGAGGCGCTTCGGTAAATACGCGCTCTATCCATTTCAGGAATATACGAGCGGTTTTTAACCGGGCTATCGACGACGAAATAATAGGTCAGAATTTATATCCGTTCCGGAAATTCAAGATAAAAAGCGAGCAGAAAAATAAGGAGAGCCTGACGGCAAAACAGGTGAAGATGCTGTATGAATACGATTTCAAAACAAAATCGCTCCGGATGGCGCGCGACTACTGGATGCTGTCGTTTTTCCTTTGCGGCATTAATCCGGTAGACCTGTATTTTTTGAAAAAGGCGGACAGGAACGGCAGAGTTTCGTTCGTGCGCACAAAAACGCGCCACAACACGCACGATGTTATAAAACTGTTTATTCAGCCCGAGGCGCAGATTATAGCAGACAGGTACAGTGCAGATCCGGATTCTGAATATCTTCTGGGATTTGAGGGCAGATATGTGGAATATTCGACTTTCAAACGCTTTCTTTCAAAGAAGATAAAAGAAGTGTCGGAAATAACCGGCCTGTCGGGTTTGACGATGTACTGGGCGCGGTATAGCTGGGCGACGATTGCCGACGGTATCGGAATACCTGAAAAGACCATATCGAAAGGCCTTGGACACGTCGACAAATCGCTGGCCGGTCGGACTTATATTTCCTTTGACTGGTCGAAGGTAGACAGGGCGAACAGGGAAGTGATAAATTTTGTAATGAATGGCAGATAAGCCATTTTTAAAGCCGAAGCCCTCCCCAAAGTCCCCGTCTGTCCCCGGTCGCCTTTCTCAAAACCGCACCATCACCCCCGCCCCGAAGCCATGCCGCTGCAGGTCGGTAGCGTACATCACGTAATACCCCATCCGGCGGTAGAACATCCCGCCGCCGACACCCGCCCCGCCCGGCGCGCCGTACTGGAGCAGTGCGAAGGGTTGCCACACCCTTTCGCGATACACAGTTTTTACCACCGGCGTAAACTCATACGACAGCGCGCTCACCCTGTTGTACTGAACCGACAGCGACAGAGCCAGCCTCCCGTACACGTCGTCGAACAGCACCGGCGCATACGACCGTTTCAGTTCGTAGTCGGCGATGATGGCCGCCGTATCCACCACCTCGCGCGTATACATCACCCGGTCGACATACACCGTATCCGTGCGGACAGGCAGCGCGAGCAACGCCGGGATTTCAACGCTGACCGGTTCGAGCAGTTCAACGCTGCCCGTCAGCGCAGGCCCGCG